>CAYRIE010000247.1:0-2547 GCA_964424215.1 uncultured Pseudobdellovibrionaceae bacterium | reverse complement strand
CCTGGAAGAGGTGGTTCGGGACGCCCAGTCTTTGGTTCAGCGGGGCGTTAAAGAGATCACGCTTTTGGGTCAAAACGTGAACTCCTATGAGTCAGCCTGCGGAGCAGGCTTTGCGGATCTTCTGAAGGCTCTCAGTGAACAGACTCAAGTTGAACGTATCCGCTACACCACAAGTCACCCCAAGGACTTTGACGAGCATTTAGCTAAGATCTCCCAAGCCCACAGAAAGACGATTTGCGATTACATCCATCTTCCAGTTCAGTCAGGAAGCTCTGAGGTGCTCCAGCGTATGAACCGCGGGTACACCAGGGAGCACTATCTGGAAAAGGTAGCCATGATCCGTGAGAACATCCCGGGAGTGGCGTTCTCAACGGACATCATTGTGGGCTTTCCAGGTGAGACCGAGGCTCAGTTTGAAGAAACAGTGACGCTCCTGGAAGAGGTGGGCTACGAGAGCATTTTTGCCTTTATGTACAGCCCTCGGCCCTTCACTAAAGCTGCCAGATGGCCTGACCAGATCCCGCTGGAAGAAAAGTCCCGCAGGCTGCAAAGGCTCTTTGAGGTTCAAAAGGGGATCAGCTTAAGGCTCGCCCAGCGCTACCTCGGACAGAGTATGGAGGTTTTGATCGAATCCTTTGATGAAAAAACCGGCAACCTGTCGGGCCGAACCACGCAAAATAAACTCACCCATTTCGCGGGCTCGCCTGCCCTTATCGGGCAGACCCTGCCGGTGAAGATCACTGAGGTGTTTCCCACCGTGCTTCGCGGAGAGCTGGTGGTGACATGAAGCAGGGTGATCTTTGTCAGCACGAATGGCTCAAGCTTGAACCCTACGGTCTTGCCATGGGCACTCTGGCTACGCGGCCGGTGTTTCTGCTTAAGGCTGAGCAAGAGGAGCTAATACTTCCGGTGTGGCTGAGCAGCCAAATGGCTGCCGACTCCCTGGTGAGTGTCTCTAAGGCCAGCTTTACGATTCATGGGCTTTACTCCAAGATCTTTAACGAGCTGGGGGTGAGTCTCACTCGCGCCGTCTTTAAGGAGCTCAAAGGGGAAACCCAGTGGGTGGAGCTTTACTTTGAGGGCTCTGATAGGATGAAGGTTTTTAGGGCTCCCGCTGATGGCGCGCTTCCGCTAGCGCTCAATGCTCGCATTCCGTTTTTTGCGACCAAAGATTTTATCCTCAGCTGCCGCCAGGTGAACGCTGAAATTTTTAGTGAGTTCCACAACAAAGAGCAGCTACAGGTTGTCACTCGGAGCGATCGCAACTATCTTATGTAGATGGTACTGTCTGTTAGGGGCTTCACCCCCCAAATTCCCGAATCCTGTTACATAGCAGAAAATTCCACCCTTGTTGGCGACGTCATTTTGGGCGAAGAGTGCTCCGTTTGGTTTCAGGCCGTGCTTCGCGGGGATGTGATGCCTTTAAGGATCGGCGATAAGACCAACATTCAAGACGGGGCTGTCCTTCATGGGACCTACGGCGTTGCAGGGGTTCAGCTGGGAGGCGGCGTAACTGTTGGCCACTCGGCCGTACTTCAC
Organism: uncultured Pseudobdellovibrionaceae bacterium; assembly: GCA_964424215.1. Taxonomy (GTDB): domain Bacteria; phylum Bdellovibrionota; class Bdellovibrionia; order Bdellovibrionales; family JAGQZY01; genus CAYRIE01. The sequence goes on along the minus strand of CAYRIE010000247.1, from coordinate 1,008 downwards.
GGCTGCACGGTGGGTGACCACTGCTTAATAGGAATGCGCTCGGTGGTGATGGATGGTGGGGAGCTGGGGGAAGAATCGCTTTTAGGAGCGGGCAGTCTGGTCCCCCCGGGCAAAAAATTTCCCCCGCGTCATCTGATCGTGGGTTCACCGGCAAAGGCCTTAAGGCCGCTGACGGACTCAGAGATTCAATTTCTCTATCAGTCGCGTGACAACTATCTGCTTTACCAGAGTTGGTACAAAAAATAGGAGTGATCTATGATTTTTGACAGCCAGGAATCTCTTACCTACGACGATGTGCTGCTTGTTCCCGGCTACTCCGAGGTGGTCCTCAGCCAAGTGAACCTGGGAAGCTTTTTTGCTCGGGATCTGACTCTTCAGCTTCCCATTTTGTCAGCTGCAATGGACACCGTCACCGAAAGCCAAATGGCCCGGGTGCTCGCACAAAATGGCGGCCTTGGAGTGATTCACAAAAACCTATCTCCTGAGCAGCAGGCTCACGAGGTCGAGCTGGTGAAAAAGTACGAGTCCGGCATGATCATGGACCCGATCACCTTAGGGCCTGACCAAAAGCTGGTGGACGCTCTTGAGCTGATGCGCAGATATTCCATCAGCGGGGTGCCCGTAGTGGTGGAGGGGCTCTTGGTGGGCATACTCACCAACAGAGATTTGCGTTTTGCTACGGATCTCAATCAGGCCGTTAAAAACCTTATGACCCCTAAGGACAAGCTCGTGAGCGCCCGGGAGGGTGTAACTTTGGAAGAGGCTAAAAAGATCCTTCATCAGCACCGCATTGAAAAGCTGCCCGTGGTGGATTCCAAGGGCCATCTTCGGGGCCTGATCACCATTAAAGACATTGAAAAAGCAAAGGCCTTCCCCAGTGCCTCTAAAGACTCCAGCGGAAGGCTGGTGGTGGCCGCAGCCCTGGGCATTGATGCGAGCTCTAAGGAGCGGGCTCAGCTGCTTGTGAGTAAGGGCTGTGATGCTCTGGTAGTTGATACGGCTCACGGA
>CAYRIE010000246.1:0-2556 GCA_964424215.1 uncultured Pseudobdellovibrionaceae bacterium | reverse complement strand
CACGGGCGCTTCAGGCGCCTTACCGATTTGGGTCAATTACATGCAGCAGATCGCACCGACCCAGACTGCTTTTCAGTGGCCAGATCACTTTGAACTCACCAGGAGGTCTTTGCGTTTGCAGCCCTCAGACGATATAGATAGTTCAGCACCTGAGGTGCTCCTTTATCTTCCTGAAGAAAGGTGGAACCCTTGAACAGATGGCTTTGGTTACCGGTTGCTGTCGCTTTGCTGGCTCATTGCGCGCACCACGCTCCTTCCACTCAGTCCACTGCCAGGAAGTCTGAAGCTTTAGCGACCGCTTTGAAGCTGGGTGCGGAGGATTTCAAAACTCTGGACGAAAGCGAGATCACGGCTTTTAAAGTGAACTCCACGGGCCCCTTCACCCACGCACTTTTCGGCTACATTGATCCTGAAGATCCCGACTCAAGCTTTCAAGTCTCCCCGGAAGTGCCTCTTAAGGTGGGTGTTTACTATGGGTGGGCTTTAAAACTCGTTGATGGTGCACCGAACACGGTGACCGTCGGTGAAACGCTCCAGCTTCCTGAGCCGGCGCGCATCTTTCGGATCAACACCGAAAAATCCCAGGTGTCAGAAGATGGCTCTACCGTCTCCTCCCGTCTTAAATTGAGCGCCGAAGATGGTTGGCTTTTCAATTTCTGGCAACTCACCCCCGGGGACCCCTACGGAGAATATCGACTGGATCTGGACTTTGAGTCTCAGCCAGTTGTCAGCTTTTCATTTAAGGTGGTGCGTTAAGCTGCTGGCACTACTGAGTTAACTTCTCGGTGGGGAATTTTAAATGGACTAAAGGGGGCCAAGCCGCTAGATATTTGCCCTCAATGTCCATCTCCAACCTGCCCCCCCAAGCTTACACCCGGGACACTGTTCTGGAAGCCTTCAATTGGCTCAACAGTCAGCCCGAGTCCGTTCGCCAATTGGCTAAAAACGAAGACGCTCTGGTCTCGCTTTACCTCCGGGCCAAAAGATTCGGCGGCGTGGGTTCACCTCTTGAGCAGGAAGCGCCCGTCTCTTCAAAAAAGTTTAAAGACGATTTGAAAACCCTAGCCAAGGGACTGCAGGATTTTGACAGGCCCGGCCCCTCGGCTGCGGCACCGAGAAAGGCCGCCGCTGCCAAAACGCAGCATCAGGCTCCGGCCGCTCCAGCCCCTGATCAGCAGCAGCGGCCCCAGGCACCACAGGAGCCCCCTCCTTCGAGCTTTAGGCTCGGTCTTGAAGACGCTCTTCTTAGCGGTTTAAAGTCCCACCCCTCTTCTGCCCCCACCCTTTCTGTGGGCCATATGGAGTTAGACCCGCTGAGCCAGCGGCAAATCCGCCGAGCCATGGACATCCTCAACTTGTCCTCTGAGTCCGAGGCTCTTCGCCTGTTGATCACCTTAGGCTCTCAGAGAGTCCAAAAGCTCTTAGACTAGGGAAGACAAGCCCCACCGCCATCTGATAAGGTCTAACGCTGAATTCTTGCTGCGAGGAGCCCCGTGTCCGATCCCAAAGCCTGGTCTTCTACCATTCATTTGCCAAAAACTGAGTTTCCGATGCGGGCCAATTTGCCCGTGCGCGAACCGGAGCTCGTAAAATTCTGGGACGAAAAGAAAATCTACCAGAAGGCTCTGGCGAAAAGATGGGGCCAAAAACCTTTCGTGATGCCCGACGGCCCGCCCTATGCCAATGGCAGCATTCATTTGGGACACACCCTGAATAAATGCCTGAAAGACTTCATCATTAAGTACAAAATGCTCAAAGGCTATCAGGCGCCCTTCATACCGGGTTGGGACTGCCACGGCCTTCCCATCGAATATGCCGTAACCAAAGGCCTTAAAGAAAAGGCTAAGGACATTTCGGCCAAAGACCTCAGAGAGCTTTGCAGGCAAGAGGCATTAAAATGGGTCGGTGTTCAACGCGAGGGCTTTAAGCGGCTGGGCGTTCTTGCTGACTGGGAAAACCCTTACCTGACCCTACAGCCCACCTATGAGGCCGACGAGGTTCGTGTTCTTGCCGATGTGCTTGAGCGCGGCCTGCTTTACTCCGGGACTAAGCCCGTTCACTGGTGCTGGGCCCTGCAAACGGCCTTGGCGGAGGCTGAAATAGTTTACGCCAATCACACGAGCCCTTCCGTTTACGTTAAGTTCCCTATGGACGAGGCGGCTAAGGCTCTGGGCTTTTTAGGAAAATCTTGCTTTGCATTGATTTGGACCACCACACCGTGGACCTTACCGAGTAACTTTGCGATCGCCGTAAGAAGTGAGTACGAGTACGAGTGGTTTGAGTGCGAGGGCGAGCATCTGTTCTTAGCGCGAGAGCTGCGTGAAAAGGTCCAGGAGGAAACGGGCCGAACGCTCACGCCCACAGGTCACATCGTCAAAGGGCAACAGGTCGAAAACCTTAAGGCTCAGCACCCTTTCTACGACCGCGTAAGCCCCTTCATTCTCGGCGATCACGTGACCTTAGAGGCCGGTACAGGCTGTGTCCACACAGCTCCCGGTCACGGGCAAGACGACTACATTGTGGGGCTGCGCTACAACCTGCCCGTGTTCAGTCCCG
>CAYRIE010000245.1:0-2566 GCA_964424215.1 uncultured Pseudobdellovibrionaceae bacterium | reverse complement strand
CACCGTGAAGGTGCGCGTTCTTGAGGTGGATTTAGAGAAGAATCAAATCGCGCTCAGCTCCATTCTCTCCGAAGAAAAGAAAACCAAGGTCCAAAAGGTGGACCGCAGCTCAAAATCGCGGCGCCCCGAAGGGCCCAAGCGTGCAGCAGCTGGTGGCGGCAGAGGGGGCAAAAAAGACTTTAAAGGTAAGCCTCAGCCCAAGGGCGCGCCTCGCGGGGGCAAGCCCTTTAACAATCCTTTTGCGGCCTTGAACAATCTAAAGAACAACTAAGAGCGCCTTTGAAGCAGCACTTGAGCTGCTTGAGCAAAACCTAAGCCCCCGGGCTGCTCGGTCACATAGGCGGGCGGGAATTTCATCTGATCTAAAAACTGCACAACGTTCTGAACGCCGATGCTGAAGGGGAAAAGCTCAAACATCGGCTCATCGTTGGGCGAGTCCCCTAGGTAGACGCTTTTTTCAAGAGCTTGATCCTGTGAGATCTTGTAGCGCTCTTTTAAGTACAGAAGGCAGGTAGTGGCCTTATCGAACTTTCCGAACCATGCGTTGATATGGATGGATGAGAGTTTGGCCGTGGCTCCAGCCCGCCTTAGGTGCTTTAAAATTTCCGCTGTGGTTTCTGGCGAAAGAGCAGGTTCATCTTCACAAACGTCGATGGCTAGATCCAGTTTGCGCGTGAATTGGTCAGCTGCTCTGCGCGCCTGGGGGAATTTGAGTTTTAACCCCTGCCATAAAAGTTTGCGCTTTAAGGTATTGGCTTTGCGATCCACGGGAGACTGCACGTAGCGGCGCTTGAATTGCCCTTGGGTTTCATAAAAATAAAATCCGCCGTTCTCGCCGATGACTCCATCCACGGGCCACTGTCTTGCAAGCGCATCACACCAGCCTGCGGGCCTTCCCGTAACGAGCACCACCTTAAAGCCTGCGTGCTGGAGCTTCCAGAGAGCTGAGTAGGACTCTGCAAGTAGCTTACCTGACGTTGTGAGCGTGTCGTCGATGTCGGTGAAAACGAATTCGATTTTGTGAGGTGGAAAGTCACTGACCTGTTTCATGTCCCCTCCTAGGTAGCGTGCGTCACGAATTTGCGCTTGCAGGATGAATCATTATTACTCAATGTAGGTGGTTGTAATCCAAAATCTTTAACTGATTTGATTATGGCAAAAGTAAAAGCGTCTTCGGGCACTCAAAAATTAGTTATTGTGGAGTCTCCAACGAAGGCTCGCACAATTAAAAAGTTTCTCCCGCCAGGCTATGTCGTAGAATCGTGCATGGGTCACGTTAGAGATTTGCCGCAGTCCGCAAAGGACATTCCCGCAAAATATAAAAGTGAGCCTTGGGCCAAGCTAGGCGTGAACGTCGAAAAAGACTTTGAGCCGATCTACTGCGTGCCTAAAAATAAAACGAAAGTCATTAAGACCCTCAAAGATTTGCTCGAAGATGCTGACGAACTGATTCTCGCTACGGATGAAGATAGGGAAGGGGAGTCGATTAGCTGGCACCTTTTGGAGCTTCTTAAGCCCAAGGTTCCCGTAAAAAGGATGGTCTTTCATGAGATCACCAAAGAGGCGATTCAAAAATCTCTGACGGAATTTCGCGACATCGATATGAATCTGGTGCGCGCCCAGGAGGCGCGGCGGATTCTGGATAGACTCGTCGGTTACACGCTCTCACCTCTCATCTGGAAGAAAATTGCCTACGGCCTGAGCGCCGGCCGGGTTCAGTCGGTGGCAGTTCGCCTCATCTCTGAGCGTGAAAACGAACGGCTGGAATTTAAAGAAGCGGAGTACGCCGGAGTTACCGGGCATTTAAAAGCTCAAGGCCTTAAGTTCGAATCCAGACTGTTTTCGGTGAAGGGCCAGAGAGTGGCTCTTGGAAAAGACTTTGATAGTAAAACGGGCCGGCTGATAGCTGATAAAGCTGGCGACCTCCATCATCTTCTCCCGCCGGAAGCTCAAAAAATTGCTTCAGCCACCGGTGGCCAAACTTGGCAAGTGACGGAAGTAGAAGAGAAGCCCATCTTTAGGCGTCCGGCAGCACCCTTTATTACATCCACGCTCCAGCAGGAGGCCAACCGCAAGTTAGGTCTGAGTGCTAGAGAAGCCATGCAAGTGGCCCAAAGCCTTTATGAGAAAGGCTTTATCACCTACATGAGAACGGATTCGACCTTCCTTTCCTCTCAGGCACTTGAGGCCTCAAGAGCTAGGATTCAGGACCGTTACGGCAAGCAGTACCTACCGGAAAAGCCGCGCACCTACGAAGGAAAAAAGGTCAAAGGTGCTCAGGAGGCTCACGAAGCGATTCGGCCCGCGGGTCAGGAGATGACTCCCCCTGAGGATACCAAGCTTAAAGGTGTGGCGCTGGATCTTTATGAGCTGATTTGGAAGCGAACGCTAGCTTCCCAAATGGTGGATTCCAAACAAAAGCAAGTCAGTGCCAAATTTCAGCTGGGTGAATTTGTATTCTCATCTTCGGGCACTACGATTGAATTCCCAGGCTTCCTTAAGGTTTATGAAGAGAGCAAAGATGAAAGCGATGCAGAGCCCGTTCAAGACTCTCAGCTACCCAAGC
>CAYRIE010000244.1:0-2566 GCA_964424215.1 uncultured Pseudobdellovibrionaceae bacterium | reverse complement strand
TGACTTGGCCAGGCCCAGGTATACAAACGCAGAGACGTAGGCAGGAAGACTTAAAGGCAGCATCAGAAGAAGACGGAACGCTGAGGGGAAAAAGGGCGGATAGTAATTGAGCACAAAGGCGCTCGCTAAACGCCACGCCGTGCTGAGTAGGCCCACCAGTGCCATCAGGAACAAGGTGTTCTGGCTGGTCAGAGGAAGCCGGTAGTTGAGAAAGTGCGCGAGGATTTCAGGTTCCGGGTGCCCCCACTGAAGCAGAACAAAGAGCACCGGGGCCACACCGAGCGCAAGACCCGACAGTCCGGCGAGCCACCAGAAAAAAGTTCCCTTCACTAGTTGTAACCTGCCCGGTCCATCAGTTTAATGGCCTGAGCTTGCCGCTTCCCCGCAGTCTCTAACGGAGCGCTGTCTTGAAGGAATTCGCCCCAGCTGGACACCAAGGGATCAGCAGCCACGGTGGACACCACGGGAAACTCTCTGTTGGAATGGGCTAAAAGCTTTTGCGCCTCATCGCCAGCCAGCCACTCCACAAGGGCCTTAGCCTTTTCTTTTTTTCCGGAAGATTTAAGCACTCCAGCTCCCGTGACGTTCACATGCACACCAAAGGTGTCTGAGCCGGGCCAGAAAATACGGACTCTCGTGTCCGGATGATCACTTTGATATTTAGCTAAATAGTAGGTGTTCACAAGGCCGACCTGGCACTCGCCTCGGTCGATGGCTTCGATCAAATGGGTGTCGCTGGAGAATACGGGCCTTGCCAAGTTGTTCACCCAGCCTCTTACAATCTGCTCAGCCCGGGCCTCGCCGTGATGCTCAATAAGCATCGCCACCAGGGACTGGTTGTACACCTTCTTTGATGTCCGCAAACACAGACGGCCTGCCCACTGGGGGTCTGCCAGCTGTTCATAGCCCAAAAGCTCCTCTGGCTGAACGGCCCCAGCGTCATAAACAATCGTACGGGCGCGGATGGAGACTCCAAACCAAGTGTCATCCTTACTCTGAAGGTGTTCAGGTACGCGGCTTTCAAGAACATCGGAGTCTAAGGGTTCAAAAAGACCCAACTCACTGGCCTGCCAAAGGTTGCCCGCGTCTACCGCCAGGAGAAGATCTACACTGGAGTTTTGGCCCTCTTGTTTCAGCCGCTCGATCAGCACGGGGGCGTCACCAGAGACCCACTTCACCTTTGTGCCAGTTTCCCTTTCGTAGAGTTCAAAGAGAGGCTTCACCAAATGATCTTGGCGGGAGGTGTACACGAGCAGGGCTTCGCCCGAATCTTTGCTCTTCTTTCCCAAGGTGATAAAGGCAAAAAGTAACAGGGCGCACACAACGCCAAAGGCAATGAGTGACCAAAAAGCTCGTGACATAAGGGGCCTCCTCGGCGCAAAAACTAACATAGGGTGACAAAACGTGGGAACTGTTGGCCCCCCGAAAGCGCGGCCAGTTTCATTTGGTTGTCATTTGGTGCCCCACTCGTTAAATTAAACCCCAAAGAAGGAGTGCACTATGCTTCAGGCCCCAAAGGGCACACGAGATTTGTTGCCCGAGGTTTGGGAGCAGTACCGCCGTGTACTGGCGGCTTTTGATGAGTGTTTAAGAGAGTATAATTTCGGCTGGGTGGAGCTGCCTCTTTTTGAATCTACAGCTCTTTTCAAACGAACCTTGGGCGAGGGAACCGACATTTCTAAGGAAATGTACACCTTCGAAGATCGCAACGGCGACTCCTTTAGCCTGCGACCTGAGGGCACAGCCTCTTTGGTCAGAGCCTATATCAACAGCCCACTTTCGCAGAGGCCCGCAAGGCTGGCCTACGCCGGCCCTATGTTCCGCTATGAGCGTCCCCAAAAGGGTAGGTACAGGCAGTTTTATCAGCTGGGCGTTGAAGCTCTGGGTCACGCCAGCAGCCTGGACGATGTGGAGATTTTAGATCTGGGCCACAGGTTTTTGCAGAAGCTGGGCCTTGAGAAAAGCGTCACCTTAGAAATCCACACGCTCGGGGATACCGCCACCCGAAAGAGTTACCTTAAGGCCCTGGTCAGCTATCTTGAGGATCGCAAGACGGAGCTCTCTGAGGAAAGTCAAATTCGTCTGAAGGTGAACCCCTTAAGGATCCTGGATTCTAAACAAAAAGAAGATCAAGAGCTTCTTGAGGAAGCCCCTAAACTAACAGACTATCTGAGCAGCGAATCAGCCGAGCACTGGAGCGGAGTGCAAGAAGGCCTTTCGCATTTGAAAATACCTTTTGTGATCAACCCCCTGCTCGTTCGCGGACTGGATTATTACAGCCACACCGTCTTTGAGTTCACAACTGATGAGCTGGGATCACAAAATGCCGTTTTATCGGGCGGAAGGTACGATGGCCTCGTTGCCACCTTAGGTGGTGCTGACACCCCAGCTGTGGGCTGGGCTGCGGGCTGGGACCGACTCACTTTGATGCTGGAGGAAGCTAAGGCGCCTCGCCTAAACGTCGCCGTTCTCCCCCTGGATAAGGACCTTAACCTTGAAGCCCTAAAAGCGGCTCAGGTTCTGCGCCGGGGCGGCACGAGCTGTGAAATCATCAGCTCCGGCAATA
>CAYRIE010000243.1:0-2588 GCA_964424215.1 uncultured Pseudobdellovibrionaceae bacterium | reverse complement strand
TATGCGGTGCTTTTGCCCTCTTAAAATCTTAAGGCTCTCACCTTTTTTAAGCTCGATGGTCTCTCCCTCAAGCGTTACCGTACCTACTCCTTCAAGCATGACCCACAGCTCATCTCTTTTTTTGTGGGACTGATAAGAGAGTTTTTCTCCTGGTAACACCTGGATGATTTTGGTTTTGATTTCAGGCAGATCACTGAGGATTTCAAAAAAACCCCAGGGCCTAACTTCCTTTTGCGGCACCTTGTGGGGAGCCACATCTCTTACCAGCTGGCTTGTGCCCTTTTCTGCAACAAGTAGCCCCTCTTTGGTTTGGGCTACGATTAGATCCTTTACACCAATCAGAGCCACTGGCATGGGGCTATCTGAAAACACGAAGTTATCTGTGGCCTTAAGGCTTACGTGATCAGAGCTTGGAAGGTGCTCTGAAAGATCATCCCATGAGCCAAGATCTGACCAGCCGGCCTCACAAAGTATGACCTTAGCGTTTTTCACTTTTTCAGCTACGGCGTAATCAAAGCTTACTGAGGGAAACTCAGAGTAAATCCCACTAAGGTTTGAAAGATCTTTTTTGAGTCTCTCAAAGGGCCTAATGATTTCAGGTGCGTAGGTGTAAAAAAGCTCTTTAAGGGCATCCACACGGACAATAAACTGCCCCGAATTCCAGAAGTACTTTTTTTGCGCCAAAAGCTCTCTTGCTCTGGAAAGATCAGGCTTTTCCTGAAAGGAGATCACCTTTTGGGGCTCTTTGATCTGAAGGCTTTCAGCTTCGATGTAGCCAAAGCTTGTGGCAGGAAAATTAGGCGGAACTCCAAGTAAGATCAGCTCGCCTGTTTTGGCCGCAGCAGCCTCAGCACTTTTTAAAGCTTCATGATAGCTTTTAGAATCTTTAATCAGGTGATCTGCTGGGAAAATCCCCACCACCTCATCTTGATAGCCGTGAAGATTTAAGTAGCTTGCAATCAGTGCCATAGCGGCTGCGGTGTTTTTACCCACGGGCTCTGAGAGAATCTGCGCTAGCGGCAGGCCCTCGCTTGAGTAATGCTCACGCACCAAAGGCTCTAAGGACTTTGTTGCCACGGTGAAAGGAGTTATCCCAAAGCCTTTAAATCTTTTAAGAGTCTCAGAAAAGAGGGTTCCCCCCGGCAGATCGACAAAGGGTTTGGGGATTTGGGGGGTAGATAGTGGCCAGAGCCTAGTTCCAAGGCCCCCTGCAATAAGTACAGCTAGCATGGCGGAAATAAATCTCCCATCGGGTGAAGACTCTATTTTTAACCTGCTCTGGATTCAGCGCGCAAGGGACTGCGCGCTCTGACTGGGCGCGCAGGGGGCTGTGCACCTGCTTTAGCTGGGCTTTCTTTTTTAGAGATAATTTATTTGGCCAGCTGGCGGTGGGTCTCATCAAAGTTTCGGCCATCCCGTCTCTTAGCGGATTTGACCTTGGCATTTTCTTCTTGGACTTTCACGACGTAGTCTCTTGAGACCTCATAGGAGACCTTCCAGTTGACCGACAGAAAAAGTAGGCCGCAAAAGATCACAAAAAACAGGAGGGACTTAGGACCTATCAGGTCGCGAAATCCAATGTATCCGAAATATTTGCGCACGCTTTGTATCCCCTTAACGATCTCTTTACCTTTATCGGAAGGTTTAGGCTAAAGGCGGAATAAGTGGATCAAAATAAGTCAAAGGCCCTCCCCCTAAAGGGGAGCCGGTATCACTTTGAATCTCTGCGTGCCGGGGGCGTTTTATTGAAGGGCTCTGATGTCCTCAAGAAGAGCTTTTTCGTGACCTTCGGGGTCTACATTCAAATAAATTTTGCGAGTGATGCCCTCTGGGTCCACCAAAAAAGAGGATCTGTCCCAGAACTGGTTTCCGCCAAAGTTTTTCTGTTCAATGCCCAACTGGCTTAGCAGGTTGTTATCGGGGTCAGCTAGGAGCTCAACTTTAAGGCCGTGCTTGGCGCAAAAGCTTTTGTGCGAGTCGACCGAGTCGGCGCTGATTCCCACAACATTCACCCCCAGAGCGTCAAACTCAGGTTGGGTGGTGGTAAAGGATTTTCCTTGAAGAGTGCAGCCGGGAGTGTCGTCTTTTGGGTAAACATAAAACACACTCCATGAACCTAAGTAATCCTTTAGGGTTTTGGTTTGACCGTTTTGGTTCTGAAGTTCAAAGTCGGGGAATTTATTTCCGGTGTCCATTTTGAAGCCTCCTTTAAAGTGCGCTCATCTTGTCTTATTTAGGTGGCAACTGCAATAGGTGGTAGCGGGAGCTGTAAGGAGAACTGTGAGAGTGAGAGTGTTTAAAGTTTTAAAAAACGTAAAATCTATCTTAGTGGTGGCTCTGATCACATCGGGGGCCTTGTTCCCCGAGCTGAGCCGGGCCGCTGATGAAAACAGGTGTGAAGATATTTTAGCTAAGTCCGAGAGTGAGGTTATCGGCGGAGTGGAGCTCACCCTTGAGGAGGCTAGAGTCTTTAAGGTGGGTCCTAGGGGCGCTCTTCAGCTGATCCTTGAAGGAGAGTTCAGCTTTGAGGAGAAGGTGGCGCTTTGGCGTGAGCGCGTAAGGATATCTAAAAGTGAGCAGCTTTTTGT
>CAYRIE010000242.1:0-2590 GCA_964424215.1 uncultured Pseudobdellovibrionaceae bacterium | reverse complement strand
CCCTCCCCCCTCTCATCCCCCCCCCCCCCCCCCCCCAAATATTTGGGCTTTTACGCCCAAATTGTAGTCTCAGTGCCCAAAGACGCCGAGCGGGCGTCGGCCCCGAAGCCTTAGGGCGCAGGGCATAGGCTTAAAAAGACATCGGGCTCGAGCTTCATCAAAGACATGTTGCCCGCAAAGTCCCTAACTCCCTCCACCTGAAGCCTCGTGGGGTGGGGCGAGGCTGAGTCAGAAAACTCAACGATGATGGAGCTGGTCGTTACGTCCACCAGACTCAGCGGGACCTCAGTTTGGTCGGACTCTTTAAAGAGTCCAACTTTTGAAAGATTCCGGTCCCCGGGGTGAATCGGCTCTGATGAGCTAAGTTCTATGTTATAAAATCCATCCCACCGAGTGCAGTAGAACGTGAAGGTGGGCGCTACCGAATCATACTCCCATTCGTGGCGCTGAGGATGAGACCATACACCCTCTTTGTTGCTTCCAATCACACATAAGGTCTGAAGACCCTCATCCATTGCGGTAACAGTGATGGTACTGCCCCCTTGATAGGTCGGCCCCGTATACTCCTGAGGGTCTGCTGGGCACTCATCTGACGACGTGTGCATGTATTTAAACTGCTTCACGTTGTTCACCTTAAGTTGCAAGGTGAGATCCTTAGTCACCTGGTAAAAGTATCCATCGGCCTCAAGAGGCACAGGCAGCCCTTCTACCACAGCAAGAGGATCCTCAGTCGCAAAGGCCACATGAGCTGCCGCGATGGTTTTGCCGCCGGCTTTCATCACGGGACAGATAGCCAAATCTTTTCCTAAAAATCGGTCCATTTGCTGGTCGATTCGAAAAGTGTTTGGGTTTTCAGAATCTACCGGAGTCTTTACCGAGGTCTGCCGCTTGAAACCTGACTGCTCTAAAAACTCCACGCATCCCATTTTATCTAGGTCAGCTTCGTAGTCGTAGATATCGCGATTACCGTGTGCGGGCCGGGTGAAGACCTCAAACCGGTCCACAAGGCTTGCAACACCTGGCAAAGTCTCCCACTCCATCGCGGCGTGCGGCTTTGGCCACGGGCCCGGCTCCGTGCTGTGATGAAAGGTCAGTGGGCCCTGGCGGTAAAAGTCAGCTCCACCGCGACCCGGTAGGACTTTGAAAGGTCCCTCAGCGAGGGCTTGATTGGGCCCATTGACAAAGTGAGCCGCGCTTATGCAAAAAGGCGTGCTGGGTGAGCAGCTCTCACCTGCCGTCATTTGGGCAGCTCCGTGGAATTCAATTCCGCTAGGGCTGTTCCATTCAAGCCCCATGGTTTCAGGATCTGGAACTACGTTATTCACGCAGCTTGTGAACAGTCCTGTATAGTAGCCATCATTGTACTCAATAAGAGAGCCACCCGCTTTGATCTCAACATCTGAAGCGACCGAGCCAGCTCCCGGGCCAAAGTAGCCCATATAGTGGGAGGAGTTACTTGAGCCCGAAGGGCTGCATTTTGTATCACCACCGTCAGGATGCCCATAAAAGAATTCTGGAAAGGTGATCTTTGCAAAATGCTGCGCTGTCGTCAGCTGTGCATCTAAAGTGTCAGGCAGGATCGCATTAAAGAGAACTTCACCTGAGCCCTTCATCCTGTAGGTGATCGGAGCGGCATCAAAAAGCATAAAGTCAAACCAACCGCCGTAGATCATTTTATCTTCGACGAAGACAAGAGGCTTTGTGCTGTCAGGGGGTGTAAAGAACCACTCCACTTTGCCAGTAGGAGTGGTGCCATTAGCGCGCACGAACTTTCCCTTAAAACCATGCTCACGTGACGTACCGCCAAAGTTTTTAACAGGAATGTCCACAGCCACATCCCCAGGTCCAAAACTCATGGTGGTATCGCCATACTGAAACTTCATGAGCTCGTCACTGTTTCTAGCTACGCCTAGAAATTGAATCAGGCGCTCAGAGCCTGCAGGGACTTTTACTTCAAAAAAAGGCGGCAGAGGCTGTGGGTTTTCGCCCTCACGCCATTCCCCATCCCATCTGTAACTTACTAAAGGCATGCCGGGGCCGCGCACGTTGATGACTACGTGCTCAAGATAAAAGCCGTCATCTGAGAGAATCTGAAGTCCACTGGTATCTACTACAACTCTAGATTCATCTTTTTTGGCACAAGACGCTAATAGCAGCGCCAGCCCGACGACAGCCAAAGCTTGCAGCTTATTTTCCATCCTCAAATCTCCCCCAACGTACCGATCTGTTGACGCGCTAGTCCCCTATATAAGGAGCCTTCTCGATAGGAACTTATCGGTACATAGATTGAATTTTGGAGGTCGGGTTAGTACGCCCTTAGCTTTTTCTCAAAATGAGACAGCTCAGTTGGTCTGCGGCGTGCCGCTGGGGTGAACCTTTAGTGCTGCCAACAGATCCCCAATGAAATAAAGGGAGCCCGTAACAAGGATCACCTCCTCTTTGCCAGCACGAGATAGCACGTCTTCAAACTCTCTTAGAAGGGCCTCGCCCTGCTGGGTGCTTTCAAACAATTTAAAGCCAGGGAGGGCTGCCATCTGCTCGCGAAACGGCTGCTCCTTGTCGCCTCTGGAGAGCCTATAGTAAACCGTGC
>CAYRIE010000241.1:0-2609 GCA_964424215.1 uncultured Pseudobdellovibrionaceae bacterium | reverse complement strand
GCCCGCTCCAATCCAATGGGATTTTGCTCGCTTCTTCAGCATCTAACCCTCTCTCTAACTGGGGGAATAGCTCCCCTTCCCATCCCTTTGCTTGATACAAGATTTATGCTCACAGCGTGGCCCGTACGCGGAGCCCACAGAAACTCTAAATACCTGTTTTTTCTCGGATTTTTTTTAAATGACGGGTGTTGACAAACCATTGCTCTTCCCTAGTTGCCAATATACGGCTTTGCAGGGGTCGAAAATCGCTCAGCTTAAAGCTGCTTATTTTGCTTATGCTTTGGGGCGTACCATATGTGAGACAGCGAGCATCTTCAAAAACTCTTCTGCGATCTGATGAAATCCTGTCATTGACCGTGAAAAAGATACTTGAGAAAGCTACTTCTGCTGTTATCTTGTGCTGTTTAAAAAGGAGAGTCACAGTGGTGGATGGACTAAAAGATTTGCCTGCGAAGGCACCCTACGGACAAAACGACACGCTGGTTGTCTTCGGCGAAATCTTTTCGCGCGGCTACGTCAACGGTTTGGTCGATGTAGCTAAAGCTCAGGGGATGAAGGTGCTTGAAGGGACCGTCGGTAGGCGTGACGCCGAAGGCAAACTCAGGCCCCTGACCAGTGAGGAGATTCAAAGCAAAGAGGGCGACGTGATCAACGTGCCACTTGAAGCAGGCTTTGATCTGACACCAAGTTCAAAGGGCCTCTCTCCTGCCGACCAGCTCAAAGGTCTAAAGATGTCTGAGTGGGAAACGGCCGCGCTGGATCCAGAGCAGATGCAAGAGTCTCTGCTCGCAGCTCGGGAGAGCTTCCGCCAGCGGGTTAAAGAGTATGTGAAGGCTTTGCGGCCCAGGCTTAACACATCTAAAAATATTCTGATCGCTCACACGATGGCGGGCGGGGTGCCGCGCACTAAAATCGTTATGCCCGTTATGAACCGAGTTTTTAAAGGGCGTGGAGACAGATTTCTTTCCTCAGAAGCTTTTTGGAAGTCAGAGCTGGGTAGCTTTTGTGCCAAAAACTTTATGGAAGTTACAGCGCACACACTGGATGTCTTGATAGAGGAGACCGGCGCTCTTCGGCAAGAGGTAGAGGCTAAAGGCGGTCAAGTTTCCTATGTCGCCTACGGCTATCATGGAACCGAAGTGCTCATTGAAGGTGAATACCGCTGGCAAACCTACACACCTTATCTGCAGGGCTGGGCTAAACTTGAGCTGGAAAATATCGCTAAAAAGCACTTTGGCCAGGGAGTAGCCGTCAGCGTCTACAACTGCCCCGAGATTCTAACTAACTCCAGCAGCATCTTTCAGGGACTTGAAGTTTCGCTTTATCCCATGCTCGGAGCGCTTCAAAAAGAAGAGAGCGCCTACACCCACAAAATCCTAAAGGCCTGCCTTGCTAAACTTAAGGATGGTAAAGGCGTGGAGCAGGTTTTGGAGTTCACGGACAGATACCTCACCCATCCGGTGCTCTTAAAGCACTCCTCACTTGAGAAATGGCCCCAGCACAACTCCCCTGAACATATGGGGCTGATGCTCACCAGCTCTGAGGAGCTGGCCTCCTGGCATAAGGATGAAAAAGATCCTTGCAACCCGCTTCTGTCGGAGGAGATTTTTAAAGCGACGGGCCCTCTTATGCTTCATGAGGCTTTCAAACCGCGCAAACCCGTCTGGTGGCTGGGTCATGACATATTAGCGCGGCAGATGACTCAGTTTCAGGTATGAAGCCGCGACCAGGGAATCTGAGCCACGGATACAGCTGGAAGCACAAGGACCTGGAGGTGGTGGGCTACTCCATGGCCGGCATCACCAACACCCTGACGGTCCCGAAGCACCAGGTCAGTATCGACGTGGGCCAGGGACTGCCCTTTCACATGAGCTCGCGGCACTTTCTGATCACCCATGGGCATATGGACCACGCCCATGGGCTGC
Source organism: uncultured Pseudobdellovibrionaceae bacterium (assembly GCA_964424215.1). Classification (GTDB taxonomy): domain Bacteria; phylum Bdellovibrionota; class Bdellovibrionia; order Bdellovibrionales; family JAGQZY01; genus CAYRIE01. The sequence goes on along the minus strand of CAYRIE010000241.1, from coordinate 684 downwards.
CTTATTTAATCGGGCAAAAGAGCATGATGAATCATCCGGTTTCCACCGTGCTCTTTCCTGAGTCCGAAATCCCAAAGCTTGAGAAAATCTTTAGGGCTTGGGAGGATCTGGAAAACCACTCCTACAAATACCGCCTTCTGCCGGCTCAGCCGGGTGAGCCCATAGAAATCTCAAACTCAGTGCTGGCACGACCCTTTCAAACAACCCACCGCGTGCCTTCCGTGGGCTACACGCTCTTTCACCGGCGGAAAAAACTTAAAAAAGAATACGAAGGACTGGGCCGAGAGGAAATACTGCGGCTTAAATCTCAAGGTCAGGCTGTGGACGAGAAGATCGAGCATCCGTTTTTCTCCTACACGGGCGATACGTCCTCAAAGTTTTTGGAAACAGCTCCTGACTGGCTTTTGAGCTGCGATGTGCTGGCGCTAGATGTGACGTTTTGGGACGAACGCAAGGGCCTAGATCAAGCCCTTAAATGGGGCCACTTTCACGCCTTTGAGCTGCCAAGCTTTCTTCAAAAGTTCAAAGGTGAAAAGCTTTTGATCGTTCACGTGTCTGCGCGGCACACCACGGAGTTTGCACGCTCTGTTCTCAAAAAGATTCTTAGCCCTGAGGCTCAAAAGCGAGTTGAGATCTTCCCGCGCCCCTACTAACTCTCTGTGGGGAAGGTGCAAACAAACCTGG
>CAYRIE010000240.1:0-2621 GCA_964424215.1 uncultured Pseudobdellovibrionaceae bacterium | reverse complement strand
CGCCGGTGCAGGACTCAGCAAGACTGAATTTCCAGCCCCGGGCCACCATAGTTGAATGGATTTGAGCCACTAGATCTTTCACCGCGTCTTGTTTCACAGAACCGCCTTTCCCAAATGGATGAGAGCGAGAGTGGCCGCTCCCGCAGCTAAATCATCTACCACCGTGCCAAACCCTCCTTTCACCTTGCGATCCATCCAGCTGATAGGCCAAGGTTTGGCCGCGTCTAAAATGCGAAAGAGAATAAAACTTGAAGCCACCGTGGTGAAATTCCAGGGCAACGCCCAGGTCGCCACCAAATAGCCTGCTACCTCATCGATCACTATTTTGCCAGGGTCGTGCTCCGCAGAGTACCGCTCCTGTAGGTGACAGATTACTATGGCAATAACTGCGACCAAGACTACGACTAGGCCCCAAACCTTGGGGGAGAGTCCGGCCAGCACATAAAACAGCGGCAATCCCAGCAGGGTGCCGAAGGTTCCTGGAGCGACCGGAATTCGGCCGATATAAAAACCTGTGGCTAAAAACTCGATCCACCATTTCACTAGGCCACCTCACTGAGACAAAGGGCAAGAATTTTTCAAAACTGGCTCAAAGCCAAGGCTGGCAGCATTTCCCCCGGCCCTATTCCACCTTAGAATGAATCCATGAGCGACGATACCAGGGAGCATACCCAAAAATTAGTGAGTTTAGTGGAAATTCTCACAGCGGCGGTTCAAGTGCAAGCCACGGATGTGCATCTGAAAGCTGGCATTGTGCCGGTGATTCGCCGCCATGGTAACCTCCGTCCCTTAAGCACCTCTTACGAACCTTTAACGTCGGGTGACCTTGACCGCATGGCGATGGAAATGCTCGACCAGGAGGCGCTGGAGCATTTCAAAAAGTACAAAGAGGTCGACATCAGCTGGGGCGTCCGCGAGATCGGAAGGTTCCGGGTGAACGTGTTTCAGCAGCGAGGCTCCATCCGCCTGGTGATGAGGATTGTACCCATGCGGGTTCCCGAACTAGACAGCCTGGGACTGCCATCGGTGGTAAAGGACTTAGCCGGCTATGAACGCGGCCTGATTCTAGTGACCGGGGTCACCGGGTCCGGCAAGTCCACCACACTAGCGGCTATGGTCGATCACATCAACCGCACCAAAAGCCGCCACATTCTCACGATTGAAGATCCCATTGAATATCTCATCCGGGACAAAAAAAGCATCATCTCTCAACGAGAGCTAGGTGTTGATACCACCAGCTTTGCTCGGGCGCTCAAAGCGGGGCTTCGCCAAGATCCGGACGTCATTCTGATCGGAGAGATGCGCGACCAAGAGACCATTGATATTGCACTGGAGGCGGCAGAAACAGGTCACCTTGTGCTAAGCACGCTTCACACACTGGATGCTGCCGAAACTATCAACCGCGTGATCACCACTTACGAGCCGTTTAAACAGCTCCAGATCAGGCGACAGCTTGCTGCAGTTCTTAAAGGCTGCGTCAGCCAGAGGCTCGCCAAAAGAGCTGACAAAACAGGCTTTGTTCCCGCCACCGAAGTCCTTATCGTTACCAACCGAATCAAAGAGCTCATCGAAGATCCCGATCGCACGCGCGAAATTGGCATTGCCATCGAGCAAGGAAGAGGCTCCCGCATGCAGTCCTTTGACGCCTCGATTATGCATCTCGTTAAAAGAGGAACAATTGAGTACGAAGAAGGATTGCGGCTTTCAGACAACCCCGAGGACTTTGCGCTCCGCTTTTCGGGAATCGAGGCAGGCTCCAATATGTGGGACTCTGACAGCTCCGGCGGAGGTACCCACGCCGGAGGTGCCGCGCCCGGCCCCGAACACAAGAGCGTGTCACTAGAAATTGAAAAAATCGGCTCCGTCACTTACAAAGAGACCGGAGCTGTGCATGGAAAAAAGAACAAAAAAATCGGCTAAAGACCGTTTGCTCGGTTATTTGGCCCGGCGGGATCACTCCGAGCGGGAACTTCGACAAAAGCTGGCTCAGTACCATGAGCCCAGTGAAATCGACACCGTGCTGAATTGGTCCCATGAACACGACCTTCTCCTCAGCCCACCAGAGCTTGCTGAAAAATTCAGAGATTTTCTGGACCGAAGAAACAAAAGTCACCTGTACACCCTGGGGTACTTGCGCACCAAAGGTCTTCCCCCTGTAGAAAAAAATCCTGAAAGGGAATTTCAGAAGGCCAAAACAATGGTACAAAAGAAAGCTTATCCGTCGCGCGAAAAGGCAGCAGCCTCCCTAGCTCGCCAGGGCTTTGACGGCGAAACGATTCGAAAGGTTCTTTATGAAGTCCTCTGAGGTGCGCTCTTTATTCAGCCAGTTCTTTGAAGCCAAGGACCACCTTCTGGTTCCCAGCTCCTCCTTGGTGCCCAAAGATGACCCGACCCTGCTTTTCACAAACGCCGGCATGAATCAGTTCAAAGACATTTTCCTTGGTCTTGAACAGCCCCCTCACCCTCGGGCCGTATCCGTCCAAAAGTGTGTGCGAGCAGGCGGAAAACACAATGATCTAGAGAACGTTGGTTTTACAGCGCGGCACCACACCTTCTTCGAAATGCTCGGCAACTTCTCGTTCGGCGACTATTTCAAGCGCGAGGCGATCGGCGTCGCCTGG
>CAYRIE010000239.1:0-2628 GCA_964424215.1 uncultured Pseudobdellovibrionaceae bacterium | reverse complement strand
GCCGCCGTAAACTCTTTAAGCCATCCTTCAAGGGATTCTTGCCCCGGATCTAAGAGGGCTACATGAACGTCAAACGGAGCCAGCTGATCGGGCCACTGCATGCCGTCCTTATCGTGGTTTTGCTCGATGGCAGCCTGAATGGTGCGGCTCACACCGATTCCATAGCAGCCCATGTGAATCGGCTGCGACTTTCCCTTAGGATCAAGGTAGGTGGCCTTCATAGACTCTGAGTACTTGGTGCCGAGATAAAAAATGTGCCCCACTTCAATTCCGCGGTGGGACTCGTAAACGCCTTCTTTGCAACGGGGGCAGCTATCGCCTGGGCGCGCTGTGCGAAGGTCGCCAAAGCCGGTGATTTTAAAGTCGCGCGCAGGTGAGAGGTTGCGCATATGAAAGTCGTCTTTGTTGGCACCAGCGATCATGCTCCTGCGCCCTTTAAGAGCTTGATCCGCATAGACCGGGATGCTGAGGCCTTGGGGGCCGCAGCTTCCAGGTGAGGCGCCAGTTAAGCTGCGTACCTCATCATCGGTCAAAAGCAGTGGATCTTGGGAGAGCTTAAGGAAGTTTTTGAGCTTAATCAGATTCAGGTCATCATCTCCCCGCAAAAGAACGGCTACGGGCTTGAGATTTTTAGGATCGTTAGCCGCCGTTGCTAAAAACAAAGTCTTAACCAGCTGGGCAGCTTCCGTCTTTAAGGACTTTGCCAGCTCGTCGATGGTTCGTAGGCCGGGAGTGGGAAACTCTTCCACTGGTGCTGGTTCTACTTCATCAATCACAGGGGAGGGTGCCACGGGCGCAATTTCAATGTTGGCTGCAAAATCGCAAGCCGTGCACACCATCAGGTGATCTTCGCCCGAGCCAGCTAGCACCTGGAACTCATGGGTTTTTGAGCCACCAATGCTGCCAGCGTCCGCCTCAACGATGCGGTACTTTAAACCCAGGCGGTCAAAGATCGCCTGGTAGGCTTCGTGAAGAAGATCATAGGATTTAAGAGCTTCCGCTTCGTTCAAATCAAAGGAGTAGGCGTCTTTCATTAAGAACTCACGCCCCCGCATCAGGCCAAACCTTGGCCGAATTTCGTCGCGGTACTTATTCTGGATCTGATAAAGCGTAAAGGGTAGATCCCGGTAGCTTTGTACAGAGTTTCGAACGTAGTCGGTGATCACCTCTTCGTGCGTGGCCCCTAGGCAAAACTCGTGATCGTTGCGGTTTTTAAATTTCAGTAGATCTTTTCCCATGTTCTGCCAGCGGCCAGTTTCTTGCCACAGCTCTGCTGGTTGCACCATAGGCATAAGGATTTCCTGCAGCCCGCGCGAGTCGAGCTCTTCTCTGATCAGGGCTTCAAGTTTTCTGAGGGATTTTAGAGCCAGAGTGCCGTAGGTATAAATGCCAGGGGCGACCTTGGTGATAAACCCTCCTCGTACCAAAAGCTGGTGCGAGGCGATTTCCGCATCCGCCGGAGACTCTCGGAGAGTGTGAAGAAAAAACTTAGACCATCTTGCCGATTTTGCCATGAAACCACCTGGGAGATGTAAGTAGCGGCTCCCAGGCTAGCTAAGCCTGTTTGTTCTGTCCACGGCAATTGAAAGGGATTAAAGAATTTCCTTTATATTTCATCGGGGTAACATATAAGGTTCAGCCTAAGGAGAGTGCAGTGCCTTCACCCAAACGAGCCATTTATGCAGGAAGCTTTGATCCGATCACCAATGGCCACCTGTGGGTCATCGAAAAGTCGGCTCAGCTCTTTGATGATCTGATCGTTGCGATTGGCGAAAACCCAGGCAAGAATTATTGGTTCAGCACGGAGGAGCGCCTTGAGATGCTCAAGGAGTCGGTAAGCTCCTATAAAAATTTGTCCGTAGTGCTCATTGGGAATAAATTTTTAGCCACCTACGCCCAAGAGCAGGGAATCACCCACCTGATTCGCGGCATCCGCTCCCATCAGGATTATGAGTACGAGCGGAGCATGGGGCAGATCAATAAGGACCTCGCGCCAGATGTGGAGACTGTGTACTTACTGCCGCCCTCATCGGTGGCCGATGTCAGCTCAAGTCTGGTGCGAAGCTTGGTGGGGCCTGAGGGGTGGAAAAATAAAATCAAAAAGTACGTTCCGCCCAACGTGATCCAGCATCTGGAGCGGCGAAATGGAAGCCTCGCTGATTCAAACAGCTAGCCCCGGGCCTTCCTTACCAAAAAATCATTAAATGTCGATGTTGTAGGCTTTGATCTTGCGGTGCAGGTAACTTCGCTCAAGACCGATTTCCTCTGCGGTCTTTGAGATGTTCCCCTTGTTGTCGGCGATTTTTTTAGAGAGGTACTCTTTTTCAAAGCCCGCTCTGGCCTCGCGAAAGTTGGCGTATTTGGACCAGGCATCTGGGTCGATGGCATCCCCTGGGCTCTCTTCCATTAGGCCGCAGTAGCGCACATCGTGCTCATGAATGTCCTGATGGGGACAAAGGATGTAAAGACGCTCCACGAAGTTTCTAAGCTCTCTGACCTGACCTGGCCAAGAGTAAGACCTTAGGGCGCTCATGGCTTGCGGGGTCATCACTTTGGAGAGGTGGCCACCTCTGTGGGCGATGTCATCGCTAAAGTGTTGCAAAAGCGCCGGCAAATCCGTCATGCGCT
>CAYRIE010000238.1:0-2639 GCA_964424215.1 uncultured Pseudobdellovibrionaceae bacterium | reverse complement strand
GGCGCGAGGCGGGAATGTCCCGCCGGCTCAGCAGAAGCCCGTAGGCATCGGCCAACATGTGGGGCTGAAGCTTTAGATAAGGCTCCGTGTAAAGGTCAAACAGGAGCCTGTCGATGGCGCCCGCCGAGGATTCGTTAATGCTCCTTCGGAGAAGCTCCGTACGCATAAGAGTCTCAAAAGAGGCTGAATAGTTGCCAGCTATGTAAAGCTCATAAGCCGTCGTCTCGCTAGAAAGATCGCGCGAGGAGCTTCCCCCTCGCCACAGGAGGGTCGACCAGGCCAGTACGGCAAGCACCACAAAGGCCACCGAGCCCATCTTCTGCCAAAAATTAGATGCTTCCGCACTCACTGCACGCCTCCGACAGGAGCTGCGCCGCTAGCAGCCGCTCCAGAACAAAATTGACCCCGCAAATACTGTCCCACTAGCGAGTCGCCAAACCCACCGCAAAGGCCGGTCACTCGCCACATATAACACCTGTTGATCCGCTCGGTATTTAAAACCCGTGAATTGGCGCAGGGCCTGTTGCGATGATTGTGATAGCTCGCGCTCACCGTCGCACTCCACAGGTCGCCATAGTTTCTGGCAGACACGGCGGTGTTTCGACCTTCTAAAAGATAAACATAGGAGTTTTCGATCAAGCAGCCCCGATTGTATTTGCTGGCAAGGTAGCGAGCCTGCGCCACCGGATCGCCGTCACCTTGCAGGGCTGAGATAACGTTCACCTGGACGCCGCCAAAGGTGTGCATGTTCTGCGCCACTGAATTCTTTTTTAAGTGCCAGGCCATCAAATGAATCGAGAACTGCGGACAGTAAAGGTTGGGTCTTAGGCCCACCCGTTCGCTTCCGCAAACATCTTCACGCAAAAGGGAATCGATGCAAGCGCGGGTGATATTGGTGAAACTGTTCCCCCTGCAGGCCTGGCTGGGTGCGTGGGTCTCCAAGTTGTAGGACTGAAGGGCTACGGACGCTGCGCCCGAGTCGCGCCAGTACCTAAGAGTGGCTGCTGCCGTTGGGACCTGAAACTGCGCCATCCCAGTATCGTGCCCCGCATTGCTGGACATCGGATTGAAGCCAGATTCTGCATCCAGAAGGGATAAAACCAACGCGGGTGAAATTCCCGAGGCCGCCGATGCAGATTGGGCGTGGTGATGGATCATATCGCTATAGGACTGCCCGTATCGACCTGCAATGTTGGTTCGAGTTCGAGCCGCACACTGCCGCTGGCTTCCGCCATACACGTAGGAGGGTTGAACGGGACACGAGGCGTTCTGGATTTCAGCCTCCTGGGCGGCGCTGCAGTAGGTTGAATCCCCACTCACCCGCGGCAGAACATCCCATGTGGCCTGGGCACCAGGAGGGGCGACAGCCTGTGAGGAGGCCCCTGATCCCGGTGGCGGCACCCGTGCAGGAGTCTCACTTACACTCGGTGGCGCGACCGCTGTTGAGGTTCCACTGGAAGCGGTGGCTGGAGGCGCAATATAGGGATTAAAAAAGATGGGCGGGATTTGCTCAAGCTGCAAATACTCCTGTCCCGTCGGTGCGGCCGGGGCCAGTACGGTTGATTCCATGGGCGGAGCCATCGGGGGCCGGATGGAGGTAGCATCTATAGAGTATGGATTTGTAAAGGCTGCTGGAAGCTGTTGCCAGTCAGAAGGAGGCGGCGGCACCTGACTCTTCAGTTCTGCTGGCACGAGGGCCACAATAAGGATCAGATAGATCCAGCCTTTCTGAAGTGTCGAGTAGGTCATCACTTCATTACATCATTTTAAAGAAGCTCTTATAAGTCTGGTTTTTGAAGCGGCTCCACCTCGACGAAAGCACCAAGACTGCAACTGATAGACGACAATCGGGCAAATTATTGTTCCCATTGATAGAGTGACTCCGAAGGATCTAAGCCCCTATTCTTTGACCGACCTAATGGCCCTAACAGAGCTGCCCTTTGATATCTATCTACGCCTTTCGTCGGGGCGAACGGTGAAGGTGGGGAAAAAGGGCCAAGCCGTGCTTCAGGAGAGCCTGGCCCGTTATCTGAACAAGGGTGCAAATCACGTGCTGGTGGAAGCGTCCGCTTTGAAAGCTTTAAGCGACCCCCCTCCAAAAGAGGCCCCGCCACCCAAGAAGGATTTGACGGACACAACTGACCTACCTCCCCAGCTCCGGCTCCTGATGACCCAGTCCCAGGGGATCTATGAGAATCTTCACCTCTTAGGCTTCCAGCCAGAGGCGCTGGAGGAGGCGAGCGACGTGGCCCAGAAGGCCTCTCGCTTTCTCAATGAACAGCAGGATTTATTTTATATACTTGATAAACTTAAATTCTTCGACAACCCCATAGCCGCTCATTCTTTGGCTGTGGGAACTTCAGCCGTTATGATTGCAAAATCTCAGGGCTGGCTTCATCCGTCTAACTTTCAAAAGCTCTTTCTAGGCGGACTTTTGCATGACATAGGACTTATGATGCTACCGCAGGAGCTTCAGTCGAAACTTCCCGATGAGATGAGTCCGAAAGAGCTGGAAATTTATAAAACACATCCAGCTCTGGGATTTAAAAGTTTATCGCGCATCCCGGACACACCCAAAGAGGTTCTCAGCATCGTCCTTGAGCACCACGAGGGGCTGGCCCAGGCTGGTCCTCGCTGAC
>CAYRIE010000237.1:0-2667 GCA_964424215.1 uncultured Pseudobdellovibrionaceae bacterium | reverse complement strand
GAGCCCGAGGCGATGGAGCTCGACATCGTGCACGAGGATGCGGATGTGCTCGTCCTGATCAAAGTTCTCAGCGAACCTTCGGATGTTGTTGGCCTCGACCGCAAAGTTGGTCTCAAGCTTTAAGGTGCGCTCAAACTCACGCACGGTTTCAACCGGCCGGAAGATCCTACTCTCCTCGATGTGCCGCTCAAAGAGCTCAGCTAAAAAGTAAAGAACATCAACGTCTCTAGCGATGTTTTCCTTCACGCCGGGCTTTTGAATTTTAACGACCACCTCGGTCCCATCGGCGAGCTTGGCTAGATGCACTTGGGCGATGCTTGCTGAGGCCAAAGGATGGTTGTCAAAGGCTGTGAACACTTGGCGGTAATCCGCGTACTGTCTATCGAGGATCTTTTGAATTTCTGAAAAGGGAATCGGCTGAACTTTGTGCTGCAGCTGCCTGAAGGCGTCGGCCATTTCAGGCGGAATGATATCAGGACGGCTTGCTAAAATTTGCCCCAGCTTAATGAAAGTGGGGCCCAGCTCTTCAAAGCTCATGCGCAGCCGCTCGGCTGTAGAGTAAGACTCAAGCTCTTTACGGGTCGCCCACTTGCCAAAGAAGGTGTTGGTGAGCTGCATTCGATCGAGAACGTCTTTAAAGCCGTGGTTGGCAAAAACGCTAACGATTTTTCTTATTCTTGCCGCGTTTTTTAGGGTTTTTCCTATGAGCTTTGGGTTGTGGATTAGGTTCATCATCATCTTCCTCTGTCGCCAAAATGAAATCTATCTTGCCCTCTTCCACATTCACTGCTGCCACTTGCACTCGAATAAAGTCACCAATTCGAAAGGACGTGCCGGTGTTTTTACCGACGAGCACCAGATTGTCCTCGTCGAAAATAAATTTATCATGGCCAAGATCCTCTAACTTTACAAGACCGTCGACATCAAAGGCCCTGAGCAGGACAAAAACGCCGAACTTGGCCACCGAGCTGATCATTCCATCAAATTCTTGGCCCAGATATTTCGACAAGAACCTGGCCTTCTTGATAGAAATCAGGGCTCGCTCCGCCTTAACGCTTCGCTGCTCGCACGAGGATATCCAGTTGGAGACGGTTTGCAGGCGATCCCTCGAGGAGTGACGGAACCCTTTTTGGGGATACAGGTGGGCCTTTATTAGCCTGTGCACCACCAGGTCAGCGTAGCGCCGAATGGGTGAGGTGAAATGAGTGTAATTTTCAAATCCCAACCCGAAATGGCCGACGTTGTCAGCCGAGTACATCGCCTGGGACATGGACCTTAAGGTCAGAATGTTGAGAATTTGCCCCTCGGGCCGACCTGAAAACTCCTGGAGTGCGCGGGTGATTTTCTTTTGAATCTTGCCACCGGAGCCGATCTTTCTGCCACCAAAGTTGTAGAGGAATCTCTGAAGCACTTCCAGGGACTCGGGGTTGGGCTCATCGTGGATGCGGTAAATGGCAGGTTGCCCCTTGTGGGTTAAGAAGGTGGCTACAGCCACGTTCGCTAAAAGCATCATCTCTTCAATCACCCGGTGGGCAAAAAGTCGCTCGGATCTGACCACATCCGTTGGCACACCGTCACTGTTGAGCAAAACCTCGGTCGAAGGCAGCTCAAGATCTAAGGAGCCTTCGGCAAATCTTCGGGTCATAAGAATCTTAGCTAAATCTCCAGCGAGACTGATCTCCTTTTGAAAGCTTTTAAGCTCCTCGGGAGTTCTACCGTCAAAAACCTCCTGGGCCTCCCCGTAAGTCACCCTAGCGTGGCTGCGGATCACGGCCTCATAGACTTTCGAGGAGATGGGCTCTCCTTGAAAGCCCACCTGAATTTCAGCCACAAGAGCTAACCGGTCCACGTTAGGGTTGAGCGAGCAGAGAACGTTAGAGAGAACCTCAGGCAGCATCGGAATCACGAACCCTGGAAAGTAGGTGCTGTTGCCTTTCTCGTAAGCCTCGCTGTCAAGGGGGCTGTCCACGGGCACGTAGTGACTCACATCAGCTATGCCCACGTAAACCACAAAGCCGCGCGAAGTGGACGCCACATAGATCGCGTCATCAAAGTCTTTAGCGGTGGCCCCGTCAATCGTAACAAAGGGAAGATCGGTGAGGTCCACTCTGCCGACTTTGTCTTGAATGCGAACCTCTCGCCCCCACTCCTCGGCCTGCTTCAACGCAAGCTTTGAAAAGCCTTCGGGCAGCTGATGGGAGGCGATCACTCGGCGGATGTCGTTAAGGGGGTCCTCTAGGTCGCCCAAGATGGAGCTGACTCGGCCCTGGAAGTCCCCATGGGGACCCGGATAGGAGGTGATCTCTGCTGCGACGAAATCGCCTTCGCGCGCGCCCATGGAAAATTCTTTTAAAATTTTAAGATGGGCACCCCAGCTTTTGCTGTCATCCATTATGAGCGCCTCACGGCCCTCATTGATCCAGTGGAGCCTGCCCACTACCGTCTTGCTGGCGCGCTTTACAATCTTCTGAACTTCGCCAAAGTACCTGTTGTCTTGACGAGCTGGGAACACTTCGGCCTCAACCGTGTCATTGGTCATCACACCCGCCATCGTGTTCCGAGGCAGGTAAACGTCTTCGTGATCTTTGTTCTCAGGGATAAGAAAGCCAAAGCCGTCAGGGTGACGCTTGACCTGGCCTAAAAGGATTTTGGACTCGGAGGAGCCTC
>CAYRIE010000236.1:0-2678 GCA_964424215.1 uncultured Pseudobdellovibrionaceae bacterium | reverse complement strand
GCGCTGCGAGCGCCTTAACGCCACCACCCCACTCGTGGATGTGCGCCTCTAAGTCGGCGCCCTTTCCCTCGACCGCGTAAGCGCTCAAAGCGCCGTGCTTATTCCAGCTCGTGTAAACGGTTGAGTTAGGAATACTTAGGTGCGAGCGAATTTCAGCTTCCTTGCGAAGCGAGCTGACTCGGTGGGCTCCCGCCAGTCTCATCAGGGCGTTGGGGTCCACCTGGTTGCCCTTAAGAACTTTGAAATCTTGCCACTGGGGGGGCTGAAATCTCTCTGTGATGCGCAGGTGCAGTTCGGACCCTGCGAGCTCAAATCCGAGCTTGCTGTAAAAGTCATACAGGTCGGTCCACAAAATGCCGATCTCACACCCCAGCAGATAGGCAGTCTCCAAGCAGGAGTTGATCGTTTGAGCACTTAGGCCTTGCTTGCGGTAGTTCTCCTTGGTCACCACGCTCCCGATGCCTGCCACCTTGATAAGGCCCCAAGGTGTCTTCATAAAGAGCGGTTTGACCGCTGCATGGCACAGAACCTCTTCCCCTTTTTTTATGATTCTAAGGTTGTTGAGGTTGGAGTTTTGAAAGACCAGGGGGTACTCTTGGCCAAAGTCCCAGGTTTTCTCTGGCCGTAAGCTGGTTTTTAAAAACTCTAAAACGCCGGGAATCTCTTTAGGGGTGGGTGGGCGCGGCCCATCAAGTTCTGGAGTCATGACTCTAGTGTAATGAAAAATAGTGGGTCCTTGCATATTATGCTTAAAAACCTAGCCCTCGCCCAGCTCGAGTGCTAGGTGAAAAGAACCCCGACTTTTGTCTCAAAGGAGCTTATCCCGGTGATCTATTCATTCTTCGAGAGTTTGAGCTTTCGCGGGTTCATGTGGCCGGTGGCGCTGCTGAGGATTTATTTGGGTTGGACCTTTTTAGGCTCTTTTCTTAGCCGCTGGACAGGTGGTTTCTTTCAAGACAGCAGCCGGGTTGCCGAGCTGTTCATCTACACGCGCAGTCAGTCCTCAACCTCCTGGTTCACTGAGAATCTTTGGCAATGGGCCGAGTCGGCACCGACTTCGGTCATGTATGTTTTCTTTGGATCTGAACTGATCATCGGGCTCTCGTATCTGCTGGGGCTTTTGGTTCGGCCGGTCTCTGCTGTGGCTTTTTTTCTGAGCCTAAGTCACCTAACGCTCACCTCTGAATCCTTTCACTTTCAGTACGAACTGTTGGCTATGGTGCACCTTTTCTTGTTGCTCCTGGGGGGCGGAAGATGCCTTGGCCTTGATTACCACTTTTACCGCCATCAACGAGGGATCTGGTGGTGACTAGGGCGCGCCTGTTCTGGGCTGTTCTCGGAGCGCTGCCTTTTCTTCTCATAGGCTTATACTCGATCCTCTGGGGCAGCTCTGCTACGGGGCCCGAGGAAAGAGTCCTTAAAGTGTACTCCTACTCGTCCTTTATGAGCCCGTGGGGACCAGGGCCCGAGTTGGCCGAGCGATTTTATGAGCGCACCGGTGTCAGGGTGCAGCTTATTGATGGCGGAGACTCGCAGGCTCTTGTGGACCGGCTAAGATTTCGCTCGCCCCGGGAAGTGGTGGATGTTGTCCTTGGACTGGATCAGCTGGCTCTTGCCGGCGCCAAGCGTGCGGTGAAATGGCAAAGACCTGACACTTCCTCGGTCACTTGGGCTGAGGCCCTTCCTAAAGGCTCCCACGATCAAGAGCTTGTGCCCTTACAGTGGGCCCCTTTGAGCCTAGTTCACCGCGGTAGTTACAAGGACGTTCATACGCTACCGGATCTATTAAAGCCGCAGTTTGCTGGAGACATCTTGCTCCTTGATCCGCGCACCAGCACGCCAGGCTTTCAGTTTTTAAATTGGATCGTGAACGTTTTGGGTGAAGAGGAGGCGGTGGCCTACCTTAAGGACCTTAAAAGCAATATCCACAGTGTGCAGTCATCTTGGAGCACGGCCTACACCTTGTTTCGCAACCAGAGTGCGGGAGCGATGTTCACCTATGTGACGAGCGCCGTCTATCACTGGCAAGAAGAAAAGGACCGATCTTATCAGGCCATTCAGTTTGATGAAGGCCTGCCGGTTCAGGTGGAGTATGTGGGAGTGCCAGAAAACTGCAATGAGTGCGCTGCGGCCCACGAGTGGGTGCGGTTTCTGTTGGAGCCCCGCTCTCAGGAGCTGATCATGCAAAAGAACTACATGTTACCCGCCGCAGCTGGCGTAACCGACGCTGACTTTCAGCAAAGCCTTCCGGGGGGCTCTTTCACTCTGACTCCTGGTGCGGCCGACGTGCGTCGCCTTTTAGGACTGTGGAAGAGGGCGGGCTTGTGATCAGCAAAACCTTTGAGCGCCTCAGTAGCTACCTGCCTCTGATACTTTTGTACGCGCCGCTGGCTCTTCTGGTAGCAATCCTGGGTACGATCTCCTTTTCTTTAGAGCCGGCTTTTATGACCGTGCTCCTTAAGTCACTTTTTCAGAGCAGTCTGAGTGCCGCTTTATCTGTGGCCTTGGGGTGGGTGGGAGCCTTAGGGCTTCTTTCCTTAAGTGCGAATCGACCGAAGCTGTCCAGGTGGGCTGAGCTGTTAGCTGTGCTCCCCAATTTTGCGCCGCCCCTTTTACTCATCGTCGCCGTCCTCACGGTTTTAGGCCCTCGTGCCGAGGGAGTCTTTGGTGTGGTGCTT
>CAYRIE010000235.1:0-2694 GCA_964424215.1 uncultured Pseudobdellovibrionaceae bacterium | reverse complement strand
GTACTGTTTGCGAACATCTCTTAGGGCATCCTCAGCTCCACGCCGATCGGCCTTGTTGATGGCGATCAGATCCGCAAAGTCAATCATGTCAATTTTTTCAAGCTGGCTTTGAGCGCCGAACTCTGAGGTCATCACGTAAAGTGACAGATCACTGACCTCGGTGATCGCCGCACTGGCCTGACCAATACCTGAGGTCTCAGCAACCAAAAGATCAAAATCTTGAGTTTTAAGGAAATCAAGAATCACGGGCAAGGCGTGGGCGATCTCTGTGCCTGAACCCCTTGATGCCAGCGAGCGCATGTAGATCCCCGGGCGACTCAGTGAGTTCATGCGAATGCGGTCACCTAAAAGCGCGCCACCGGTTTTTCGCTTGGAGGGATCAACGCAGACCACGCCGATCTTTAAATTGGGATTGTAGTTTAAGAATCTCTGAAGCAGCTCATCTACAAGGCTGGACTTTCCAGCGCCGCCCGTTCCCGTAACCCCTAAAACGGGAGGACCCTGCTTGTCAGATGATGGGACAAGTCCTGCCTGAATGTTCTCCGGAATGTCTTTAGAGCGCTCCAGGCAATCCAACGCAATTCCCAGATCTCTATGGGGCAGGTCCTCTCGCCCCTTAAGGATGGAGCCTTTGGGAAATTTCACCGAATCCACCGGAAAATCACAAGTTCTGATGATCAGCTCGATCATCCCTTCAAGCCCCAAACGCCGGCCATCATCTGGGTGAAAGATTTGAGAAATCCCGTAGGCTTCGAGCTCTTTTTTTTCGTCGTGAATGATCACACCGCCGCCGCCGCCAAAAATTTTTATGTGATCAGCGCCCGCTTCACGCAGGAGGTCTTTGGCGTACTTGAAAAACTCCATGTGGCCGCCCTGATAGGAGCTGATGCAGATCCCTTGCGCGCCCTCCTGAAGTGCTGCCGTTACAATCTCTTCAACCGAGCGGTTGTGACCTAAGTGAATCACCTCGGCTCCGGCATCCTGAAGCAGCCTTCGCATCAGGTTGATGCTGGCGTCATGGCCGTCAAATAGGCTTGCGGCCGTTACGATACGAATGGGACCTTTTGGAATGTACGTCAAAACTTAAACCTCGTGCTAGCGGCCTTCAAACTTCGGCTTTCTTTTTTCGATGAAGGCTGAAAGACCTTCCCGAGTGTCGGATGATTTAAAGAGTTCACGAAAGAACTCAGCTTCTTTTTCAAGAGCCTCATCCACGGACAAATGACTGTAAAGGTTGATGGACTTTTTAATGCTCTCAAGGGCTAGGGGCGCTCTGCGGGCAAGCACCTTGGCCCATCTCAGAGCTGTCTCATCTAAGAGTTCCGGCTCAACCACCTCGCTCACAAGGCCCAGCTCATACGCCTTTTGCGCACTGAGCACCTCGCCCATCAGCGCAATCTGTTTGGCTCGCTGAGGACCAATGCGGCGGCTCAGGCGCACCGTGCCGCCAAAGCCTGGTAAGAGCCCCAGGGTGGATTCGGGCAAACCGAGCTGCGCTTTACTTGAGGCAAGGATCATGTCGGCAGCCAGAGCAAGCTCAAGGCCTCCTCCGAGGGCAAAGCCCTGAACCTTTGCGATGCTCGGGACCGGCAAGGTCTCAAGTTTGCTAAAGAGGTTTTGCCCACGTCTTGAAAACTCAAAGGCCGCCTGGCCATCCAGGGCGGCGATCTCTTTGATGTCAGCTCCGGCCACAAAGGCCTTATCCCCTGCACCTTGAAGCAGAATCACCCTGGCTTTTTGCTCCACCGCTTGGTCTAAGGCTTTTTCTAAGTCCGTAAGCACCTGTCCGCTTAAAGCGTTAAGCGCTTCGGGTCGATCTAGTGTCACCTGAGCTATACTGTCTTGAATTTCAAATCGAACAGTTGTCACTTACTTTTCTCCGTAGCTAAAAAATCCGCGGCCTGTTTTGCGGCCGAGCCAGCCAGCTTCCACATACTTCACAAGCAGCGGGCACGGTCGGTACTTTGTATCTCCCAAGCCTTCATGAAGCACCTGCATGATCGCAAGACAGGTGTCCAGTCCGATGAAGTCGGCTAGCTCCAAAGGCCCCATGGGTTGATTCGTCCCCAGCTTCATGGCCTGGTCGATACCTTCTGCTTCAGCGATGCCCTCATAAAGAGCGTAAATGGCCTCGTTGATCATAGGCATGAGGATGCGGTTGACGATGAAGCCGGGCATATCCCGCCCTTCAATGAACACCTTGCCCATTTTTTCGGCCATGGACCGAATGGTGCTAAATGTTTCCTCACTCGTCTGAAGCCCCCTGATGCCTTCCACCAGCTTCATCAGCGGCACAGGATTCATAAAGTGCATACCGGCCACTTTTTCCGGCCTCTGGGTCACAGAGGCAATCTTTGTAATGGAAATCGAAGAGGTGTTGGTGCAAAGAAGCGCATGCTTGGGCAAAACTTCGTCTAGCTTTCTAAACAGGTCCAGCTTCAGTGCGACATCTTCCGTGGCCGCCTCAATTACCAGATCGCGGTCACTTAGCTGCGCTAGATCCGTGGTGGTTTTCACCTTAGCCAAAAGGCTCTCTTTATCGGTCTCGGTCATTTTCTCTTTTTTGATCAGCCGGTCACAGCTTTTCGCTATTCCAGCCAGAGCCTTATCCAAAGCTCCCTGGGAGATGTCGGCCAACGTCACTTGCCAGCCGCTGGCTGCCACCACTTGAGCTATGCCCTGGCCCATCTGGCC
>CAYRIE010000234.1:0-2710 GCA_964424215.1 uncultured Pseudobdellovibrionaceae bacterium | reverse complement strand
CTCTTCTCCTGGATCAAACCTTAAATTTTCCAGCAGCAAAACCTGATGAGGTCTTAAGGAGCCCAGAAGTCCTTTGGCCGCATCCCCCGTGGGGCTTTCCGTAAGCAGCACTTCGCACTGGAGCAGCTCAGAGAGTTTAAAGGCCACAGGCTCAAGGGAGTACTTGGGATCTGGCTTCCCCTTGGGCCGGCCAAAGTGGGAGGCCAGCACGAGTTTGGCACCGCGCCTGCGAAGCTCTTTAATAACGGGAAGGGAGGCCTGTATGCGGGTGTCATCGGTGATAACGCCCTCTTTGCTGGGAGCGTTCAGATCCAGTCGCAAAAACACCCGCTGATCTTTAAAATCCAAGTCCTCCAAAGTTTGCATTAGCTCTCCACGCTCGTCATATAAAGAGCTAGATCCACCATGCGAGCAGAAAATCCGTACTCGTTGTCGTACCAAGAGAAGACTTTTATGAGGCGATCTCCCGTTACCATCGTTGATTGAAGATCAATGGTAGAGCTTAAGGGGGACCCATTATAGTCACAGCTCACCAGGGGAGCTGCCTCACAGGCCAGAACGCCCTTAAGCTCGCCCTCACTAGCTTTGATAAGAGCTTCGTTCACACTTTCAACGGTGACGTCTTTAGACACCTGGGCCGTTAAATCCACCAGGCTCACGTTCGGTGTGGGCACGCGCACAGAGATGCCGTCCATCTTGCCAGCAAGCTCAGGAAGCACCTCGCCCACGGCTTTGGCAGCGCCCGTGGTGGTGGGCACCATCGAAAGCCCCGCAGCTCTTGCGCGCCGGGGGTCCTTATGGAAGTTATCCAGCAACCTTTGGTCGCTCGTGTAAGAGTGAATGGTGGTCATTAAAGCTTTCTCAATACCGAAACTCTCGTGAATCACCTTTGCCAAGGGAGCCAAGCAGTTGGTCGTGCACGAGGCGTTGCTGATGATGTTTAATTCTGCGCGGTAGTCCTTGTGGTTCACCCCGTAAACGAAGGTGCCTTGAGCACCGGGGGCCGGAGCTGAGATGAGAACTTTTTTTGCTCCCGCCTTAAGGTGTTTTTGAAAATCCTCGCTCTTTTTAAAAGCTCCAGAGCACTCAAGCACCAAGTCCACCCCCCATTTTTTCCAGGGGATCTGAGCGGGGTCCCTCTCTGATGAGATGGGAATGGCTTGGCCGTCGATATAGAGAGTGTTTCCTTCGCCGCGAACCTCACCCTGATAAGTTCCATGCAGACTGTCGTACTTAACTAAGTGGGCCAGCTCTTCAGCCGATCCGTTCACGGCATTGATGCCGGCAAACTCAAGGCGCCCAGCGCCCGCGCGCAGCAAGGTACGGCCGATTCGTCCAAAACCATTGATACCGACTTTTAAGGCGGACATTGAAGCTCCTTTGAAGGGATATGGAGCTTTATCTCCCATGAAGAGCCTGAAAAAGCAAGGTTGGGACCGCCTCTAAGAGGCCTTAGAGGCGAAGCTTGGGAAACATCTTTTGAGCATTTTGGGCGGTGGTTTGGCGCACCTGTTCAAGATCGACTCCGTGAAGCTCAGCCACTTTCTGGGCCGTGAAAACCACGTGAGCCGGAGTGTTGGGCTTACCTCTCATGGGCACGGGCGCAAGAAAAGGCGAGTCCGTCTCCACATGAATCCTGTCAAGGGGAACACCTTGAACCACTTTGCGAAGCTCATCGGCTGCCTTAAAAGTCACCACCCCGCTGATAGAAAGGTTGTAGCCGCAATCAAGGGCCGCATCGGCCAGAGTCTGGGTGCCCGTGAAGCAATGGATCACCCCACGCACCCGCCCCTTAAATTCCCGCAGGATCTCAATGGTGTCCTCTTCCGCATCTCGGGTGTGAATTTGGACGGGAAGATCGGCACTCTCAGCAAGCTCCATCTGTTTTCGGAAGGCTGCGATTTGGGTCTCCCTAGGGGAATGGTTGTAATAATAATCGAGCCCAATTTCTGCAACCGCCACCACATAGGGATGGGCCAGATTTTCACGCATAAACTCCAGCGCTTCATCGGTCAGCTCGGTGGCATCGTGAGGGTGCACTCCCAAAGTGCAAGCCACCTTGGGAAAGTACTTTTTAGCTAGCTCCAAAACCACGGGATGGTCTTTAGGCTCCGTGCCGATGGTGATGAGCCTGTCAACGCCTTCGGCAGCGGCCCTGGCTAAAACCTCATCTGGGGTTTCCTCGAGCTTGTCGATATGGCAATGAAGATCAATCCACGGTGTTGCCACTGGGGTCCCCTTGAGAGTCGCCGCTATCTTGCTGACCGAAAAGGGCCTCTTCATCTGTTGTGGCCACAACCTTTTCGTTTTTGAATCGCTTTTTTTCCGGAGGCAACACTTCCTGAACATCCACTTTGGCCACCTGGCCATCTTCTAAAACCACCGTGACCATCTGGCGAAGAACATCCACCTCGGAAACCACACCGCAGCCTTTGGAGCATTTGACCTTGGATCCTGGGTTAGGAAGGCCTTTTGAAAGCTTTCGGTAGAGGTCGGTTTCATACTGAAGGCAGCACTTCAGGCGCCCGCACAGCCCACTCACCCGAGTCGGCTTCAGTGAGAGTCCTTGATCCTTTGCCATACGGATGTTGACGCCGTGAAACCTATTCAGATGCTTGGAGCAGCACAGCTCTTCTCCACAAGGGCCAATTCCGCCCAGGAGCTTGGCCTGATCCCTGACGCCCACCTGGCGAAATTCAACCTTGGCTTT
>CAYRIE010000233.1:0-2769 GCA_964424215.1 uncultured Pseudobdellovibrionaceae bacterium | reverse complement strand
CTGACGTGATCTGCGATGGAGGCCAAAGACTTTTCCTGATAGGCCTTGGGGTCTTGAGCACGAAGCTCATCAGCATCACTCAGCGACATGCCGCGCGGGATGTAGCCGTTGAGCGGATCGTGCGCGCTCGTTTGATCTGTAAGAAGGTCGGCCACAAACTTTAAGCTATTTAGCTCCTCAAGGACTTCAGCCATATTGCCCACAAGCGCAATGGATTTAGCTTCGCCTGCGGCTTTGTACTTTGCTACGCGATCAAGGGCATCAGTGAGGTTTTCTGCCAGTTCATCCACATAGCCTGACTCAATACGCTTTTGAATGCGTTCAGGGTCCACCTCCACTGCTAAAACCACAGCTCCGGCAAACACTCCCGCCAGCGGCTGCGCGCCGCCCATGCCCCCAAGCCCCGCACTTAGAATCACCCGGCCCTTAAGAGAGCCGCCAAAGTACTTTCTTGCGGCCTCAGCAAAGGTCTCATAGGTGCCCTGCACGATCCCCTGGCTGCCAATATAAATCCAGGAGCCAGCTGTCATCTGGCCGTACATCATCAGCCCCTTTTTATCGAGCTCGTGAAAATGCTCCCAGTTGGCCCAGTTACCTACCAGGTTGGAGTTGGCCAGCAGCACCCGCGGTGCGTCCGTGTGAGTTCTTAAAACACCGATGGGCTTTCCCGACTGGATCAAAAGCGTCTCATCGTTTTCAAGGGTCTTAAGCGCTGCAAGTATCTTATCGAAGCACTCCCAGTTTCTGGCAGCTTTTCCGATTCCGCCGTAGACAATCAGCTCCTCAGGCTTTTCAGCCACTTCCGGATCTAAGTTGTTTTGCAACATGCGGTAGGCCGCCTCCTGCTGCCAACCCTTGCAGTTAAGCTCCCCGCCCCGTGGGGCTAAAACTTTTCTTGCGGCTACCACTCCAAACCTCCCGTCAGATTCATCAGCTCTTCCATAAAATCATCGGAGCTGATGCACTTTTGCACCTCAGAAATGTCACTTGAGAACACTCTGTCCACCTCGGCAAAGGGAACATTTTCCCTAACAGAGGCATGAACAAATTCAATCACCTTGCTTGAGGTCAGAGGCCGTTGAAACTCAAGCGCCTGAAGGGCCGACAGATATTCAATCGCAATGATCTTTTCTGAGAGCTTTACTACCTTCTCAAGGTGGCGAGCAGAGATGGTCCCCATGCTCACGTGATCCTCTTTGTCCGCGCTGGTGGGCAGACTGTCCACGGACGGCGGATAAGCTAGCGCCTTACACTCACTTAAAAGGGCCGCTGCTGCCACCTGAACAATCATATGCCCGCTGTTCAGCCCGCCTTCTTTGGCCAAAAACGCTGGCAAGCCGCTCATGGCAGGATTGATCAGCAAGGTGGTGCGGCACTGAGAGATGCTGCTCAGTGAAATCAGTGCAATTTTCAAAAAGTCCAATGCGTTGGCCACAGGTTGGCCGTGAAAGTTTCCGCCAGAGAGGATCTGACCATCCTTTGCAAAAACCAGCGGGTTGTCCGTTGAGGAGTTGGCCTCACGCTCTAGCACCTGAACAACAAAATGGAGCGCATCTTTGAGCGCGCCATGCACCTGAGGCATACAGCGGAGCGAGTAGGCATCTTGAACCTTATCGCAATCGGCATGGTTTTTAGATATCTCTGAGCTCTCCCCTAAGATCTTTCGTAGATTATTTGCCGTTGTGGCCTCGCCCACGTGGGGCCGGCTCATGGAGATCAACGGATGAAACGCCGTACGCGTCCCCTTCATCGCTTCAAGCGTGATACAGCCGGCCGTATCGGCCAAATACACGAGGCGAATGATGGCCTCAAGATTCAAAAAGCCAATGGCTGTCATCACCTGACAGCCGTTAATAAGCGAAAGTCCCTCTTTGGCCTGAAGAGCTAAGGGTTCAACGCCCTTTTCTTTAAGGGCCGCTGCTGCCGAGATAGGCCCCTGATCTGACCAGACCATGCCCTCGCCTATAAGACCTAAAGCCAGATGCGACAACGGAGCTAGATCGCCGCTAGCGCCCACACTCCCCTGCTCAGGGATCACAGGCAAGATGTCGAGTTTTAAAAACTCACACAGCTTATCGATCACCTCAGGACGGATGCCACTGTGCCCGCGCGCTAAAGCATTGGCCCGCAAAAAGATCACAGCCCTAGTGACTTCCTTGCTGAGCGGCTCGCCCACACCAGCAGAGTGGGACCTGATCAGATTTCGCTGGAGCTGCTCAATTTCGCCATCTGAAATTCGCACACTGGAGAAGGCACCAAAGCCGGTGTTCACACCGTAGATCACCTCACCTTTGGTGATCTTTTCAGTAATAAATTTGCGGGAGGCCGCCACCTTCTCACGGGACTGAGGGGCCAGCACCATCTGAGCGCGCCGGTGAGCCACGTCTACGACGTCCTTTAGCTTTACATCAGAACCTGTGATTTCAATGACTCTCATGGGAACCTCTTAAAACCTCAATGGCTTTTCGCTTATCGCCAGAAAAGATGTATTTACCCGACACCAGAACATCAGCGTCTTTGACAAAGGGAAGCGTCTCTTCCTGAACGCCTCCGTCCACTTCGATAAGTACTTTTTGGCTTGAGTCTTTTAGCTTAGCTTTCAGCTCAGCTACGCGCCCGGCGGGCTCTTTCATAAAGCTCTGACCGCTAAAGCCTGGCTCAACTGTCATTATAAGCACAAGCTCCACATCCTCTAAGAACGGAAGGATTTTGTTAAGAGGCGTACTGGGCCGAAGCGTGATGCCGGGCCTTATGCCAAGAGCTTTGATT
>CAYRIE010000232.1:0-2776 GCA_964424215.1 uncultured Pseudobdellovibrionaceae bacterium | reverse complement strand
CGCGCTCGGCGTATCAGCTCTGGCAAGCTGTTCCAGATGGTGTCCAGATAGGTTTTGTCTAAATCCCAAACAAAGAATTCGTTCTGAAAAGACCACTGCCGGGGCGGCTCATAATAAAAGCTCACCACGTCGCCATTTTGTCCTACGACCGGCTCCTGCCTCTTCACTGGCATCACGCTCCCTTTCCGCTCTCTCAGAATGC
Source organism: uncultured Pseudobdellovibrionaceae bacterium (assembly GCA_964424215.1). Taxonomy (GTDB): domain Bacteria; phylum Bdellovibrionota; class Bdellovibrionia; order Bdellovibrionales; family JAGQZY01; genus CAYRIE01. The sequence goes on along the minus strand of CAYRIE010000232.1, from coordinate 2,574 downwards.
AAGCACCAACATGGCCACTAGGGAGCCAACCCAGCTAAGGACCGCTAAGAGTCTGTGAGTCTCCTCCTTCTCCTCTTGCCGCTGCTTTTGTGCGGCGTTGGAAAGGTCGCTGGACAAGGGCACCTTCATTTCATCACTAACGCCCAGCTCAGCTTTGAGCCGCTCCATACCGCTGGGCACCGCCACCAGAGGTGGCCCGATTAGCTTTTTGCCTTGAACCAGGGTCACCACCCGCACTTCGGCAATGGGCGGGTTCCAGCTGACAATTTCCCCAAAGGCCACCGGTTGAATCTGCCCACCTCCCATAAAAAGTGGCTGCGGGCTGACTTCAACCATATCTCCTAAAATGACCTCATCGCCTTCGCTGTAGTGGGCCCCGGTTCCCAGTGTGAAATGAAGCATCTGTCCTGGGCTGAGCCCTTTAACTTCAGCTCTTCTGTTTGTGAGGTGCCCTTGATAGGGAATCTCTAAAAGGAGTTGATCGGTGAGCTGCCTAAAAAGACCTTCCACTTGGCCAGCTCTTGGCTCGGCGCTGGAGAAGGCCGCCTCTTTTTTCCAGAGCAAAGAGCCGCGCTCTCTTCCGTAAAGACTTAAAACCACATGTTGATCTTGAACCGCGCCCGTAGCAATGGCGTCCGCATTGAGCGCCTGTGAAAGTGCGATAGCGTCCGTGGCCCTGAGCTGAAATTTGGGAACAAAAACGTCCTTAGTGAGCATCACTCTTTTGGTGGCCACCAAAAATCTTCCCGTCGCGGTCAGCTGTTGCCTTACGGACCACCAGGATTCATCGGCCGCAGCTTTAAAGCCAGAGGGAGCCTCAAGGGGCATAAGCGCTATCCTGTGAATGGGCTCATGGGCCCAGGCCAGAGAGGTGACCAGGAGAGTTACGCCGGCGAGCAAGATGTGTTTCACAGGGCACTCCTTGTTTTCACAGTGCGAGGATACCATTCCAGGCCAGGGGCCGGGTACTCCACCCAGACTTCCCCAAGAGGGAAATCAAGAGGCGGCCGAACCGTCTGTCCTCGGTATTTAAGATAGCCTGTCATCCCCCCTAGAATGGACTCAAAAACCTGGGGTTCCTCAACGGCGAGCCTTAGGTCTTGCTGATACATAAAAAGCCAGCCCTGTTCGATGAGTTTGGAAAGAAAAAATAGCCGGCCCTCATCACTGCCCTGTGAGTGGCGATAAAACTTCAGATAGGACTTTTGCACCCCAAGCTCAGTGCCTATGCGCCAAAGAGAAAGGCGGGGAAAAAATTCGATCATGGGCAGTCGGGGCATTCGTCGCTGAAGAAAATGGGCGCGCGCAGCCAGCGGAGCTCGGTTGGCACCCAGGGCGTGATCGGAGTGAAACTGCTCGCGCAACTGACTGGTCAGAAAAGTGTCCACACACCTTTCCGTGTAGGGCGTGAAGATCTTGTGAGGCTTTTTTTTGGTCTGCTTCAGCTTTCTAAAGTGGCGCCACATCCAAACCATCTCCGGCTCTTTGCACCTTTCGTAACCTGGACACTTCAGGTCACAGCGCACGCACTTTGGAAACTGCAAAGGCGCATCCACGGCCACGTACTTTAAGCGCTTCTCCTGCGTCATAAGAAGTTTGTAAAGACCTTGATCCGCAGACTCCTCCTCGTGGGAGGCACCCAGCTCCGGATACACAGAGCGAACAAAAAGGCGCTCCTGGCGCGGATAGTATTCCAGAACAGATACAGCCGTCTTAGAGGTCTTACCTCCGGCTAAACTCACACCGGCAAACTTTATCTTAGGTGCGGGGGATGTTTTCTTAAGATTAACTGTGCTCATGCGGCTCCCGAGCCCAAAACTTAGCGGCGAGGACCCGAAAACCTTGGCCTTCTACACTTTGTCTGACGGAATCAATCTGATCCGGCCCAGACCATACCATAACGCAGCCGCCGCCCCCCGCTCCGCAAATCTTCAAAACGGACTGGGGGTGCTGGGCGACAAGGTCCTTAAGAACTTTGATTTCGGGAGAGCTAAAACTGGGACTGAGTTCCAGTCGAAGCTCATACTCCCGCTGGAAAAGCTCAAGGAGCGAGTCCCATTGACCCTTTAGGATGAGGCGCTCAAACTCCAGACTCAGCTCAGCCAGCCCTTTTAATGCCGCCAGCACCTGAGCGTCGCCATCGAGGGAGCGCTTGATCACGTCCCAGTTGTTGAGGCCTGAATGATGCGGCTTTCCCGTATCCACCAGAAAGAACCGCTGGTTCAGCTCCGAGGACACCGCAGCTGTGCTCGTCCAGCTGGGACCCTCATCGCCATAATTGATGACGCTCAGGCCGCCCTCAAGGGCTGAAATATAATCCTGAGTGCCGGCTGGCTTTTTTAGAACTCTGGTTTCAAGGTTACAAACAAGTCGAACCAGGTCCGCAGGAGAAAGGGGCTTTTGGAGCCACTTGGAAAAAGCTTTCACAACTCCAACCAAAAGAGAGGAGCTGCCGCCAAGACCACCACCCACAGGGGATTGGGAGCTCAGCTGAAGAGAAAATCCTTCCTGCGGCGCAAAGTGGTTTAAAGCTGGCTTCAACAGATCCAGCTCTCTGTCCTCACACGCAAAAAC
>CAYRIE010000231.1:0-2782 GCA_964424215.1 uncultured Pseudobdellovibrionaceae bacterium | reverse complement strand
ATATTTTGCCCCTCAACATGGCCGACGTCTTTTTTTTGGCCACGAAGCTGCCCAACCTGTTTCGCAGACTTTTGGGTGAGGGGGGACTCTCTGTCAGCTTTATTCCGGTGTTTGTAAGCCTCAACGAGCGTGACCCGGAAGGCGCGCGCCGCCTGTTCCATTCTCTTTTCACCTTGGTTTTAACGCTCTCTTTGGCGCTCTCGGTTTTGGCCTGGGTGTTTATGGAGCCCATGATTCGGGTCTTAGCCGGGGGTAGAGGCTTCTTAGATGTGCCAGGTAAGCTTGAGTTGACGGTGGAGGTGGCGCGCTACTGCTTTGCCTTTTTGGTGTTCATTGTGCTTTTTGCGCTATTTATGGCCACGCTCAATGGGCTTAAAAGGTTCGGCTGGTCAGGACTTGCGCCCGCATTTTTGAATCTGTCTCTGATCGGTGGAGCTCTGGCTATGGCCCTTACGGGCACGGAGACTCCGTGGATTTTAGTGGGCGCTTTTTTGCTCGGCGGGTTTTTGCAGATGGCCGTGCTGATTCCAGATCTGGGGCGAGCGGGCTTTTGGCCCAAGCTTCATTTTAATTTTCGCACGGAGCCTCTTCAACGGGTCTTTAGAGCTTTTGGGCCGAGCCTGATTGGGCTGGGGAGCCTGCAGATCACGGTGATCATCAACACCTTTTTTGCCACGCGCCTGGATCCGGGCACGGTGACCTATATCAACATGGCCGACAGGCTTTTGGAGCTGCCGCTCTCGCTCATTGCCGTAAGTTTGCAAACGGCACTTTTGCCCACGCTTGCGGGGTACTGGGCAAGAAAAGATGTCAGCGGCATGCTGGGCTGCTCTGAGCGTCACCTCAGAATCAACTACGCTCTGGCGCTTCCGGCGGCCGTAGGACTTTTCGTGCTCGCGCTTCCCATGGTGACCACTCTGTTTGGTTGGAAGGGAGCAGGTTCCAGAGATGCTCTCGTGATTGCACAGATCGTTCAGGTGTATGCCTTTACGCTGTTAACGGCCAGTGGAACCAGGCTTGTGGCGCAGAACTTTTATGCCATGGGAAACACCCTCACGCCAGGCCTTGTGGCTGTGACCGTGACTTTGGCTCATGTGCCGCTGGCCTGGTTCGGGACCCAGGGTTGGGGGCTCTTAGGATTGAACCTGGCCACTTTGATCAGCTCCGCGTTGAACATGGGTCTGCTGCTTTTTCTTCAGCGGAGGTACACCGGGGAGAAGTTCCCGGTGCAGTTTGGCGATTACTTTAAGTTTGCCCTTGCGGCAGCGGGGATGGGCGTGGGCCTTTGGCTCACTCTGAGTTTTTGGGATCATTCTCTTTTGACGGGTAAGCTCGCTCAAGTGGCGCTGTTGACTTTACAGGTCGGCGGGGGCGCTGCGCTTTATTACCTGCTGTTAAGGGGACTTAAATTTCATGGGTTAGGTGAGCTTGAAGCGCGGCTCGTCAGGCGCTTTAGGCCCAGGCCCTAACTTCTTTCATCGTCCTTTACTTGGCGCCAAAGAGCCTCTTTGTCTTCAGCAGAAATCTCTAACCACTTAAGGTTTTGCGCTTGGGCCTTCTGCTGTGCGCTTTGAAACCTTCGTTCAAACTTTAAGTTGGCTTTTTGCAGCTCGCCTTCTGCATCCAGTCCCTGGTGGCGGGCCCATTGGGCGAGCGAGAAGAGCAGATCTCCGAGCTCTTCAGCTTGGCTCTCAGGCGTCGCCGTTTTGAGCTCCGTGAGCTCTTCTTCCACCTTGGCCCAGACCTGCTCGGGCTGATCCCAATCAAAATCAAGCTTCTTTGCAGCCTCGCCAAGCCTGTGGGCACGCCTGAGGCCTGAGAGCCCCTTGGACACTCCTTGGGGCTTGCCTTGTCTTTCCTTGCGCTTGATCTGCTCCCAAAGAGCCTGAACTTCCTCTTTGGTCCGATCCTTTGGGTCTTCAAAAACGTGGGGATGTCTGCGAATGAGTTTAAGGCGCAGATGCTCCGCTACGGCATCCAAATCGCCCAGGCCTTTTTCTTTAAGGAGCTGGGAGTGAAGCACCACCTGCAGCAGCACGTCGCCCAGCTCATCTACGATCTCCTGGGTCCTTCCCCCGTAAAGGGCGTTCTGAAGCTCTGTAGCCTCTTCCACAGCGTAGGGGGCTAGACTTTCGTGGGTCTGAGCCCGGTCCCAGGGACAGCCTTCGGGGCTGCGCAGCTTTGAGATAACTTCCAGCAAGGCCTGTAAGCTCATGGATCTTAGCCTCCTTTTAACTCCTCAACTTCTCTTGGAAAAGAAACGAAAGTATCATAGGACCCTAGAGGTTGCCTACGGCCCTATGCCGAGGGGAGAGTTGGACGCATGCGTCGCCAGAAATACCGCGACCCATCGGCTCGGTTTCGAGCATGGGTTCAGGATGTGGACATTGGAAAGTCCTTTTTAGGTCGGTGGCTGGACTACTCCAACCGCAGGTTCAGCTTGGCCAGGTGGGGCGCCGTCTTTATGTTTTCTTTAGGTCTGGCCGCCCTGGTGGTGATTGACCTAGACATGCCCTTTGATCTTGAGCTCAATGACACCGCCCGAAGAGATTACCGCTCTCCCTACAGCCTAGAGCTGGTGGATCAAAATGCCACCGACAAAAAAAGGGAAGAGGCTGCCAGCGGCCAGCCGCCGTTTTTTGATCACGCCACCACGATCAACTCTGAGCTTTACGAACGTTTTCGCGAGGCCATGCGGTACATGAGAGTTGTGGCCCTTCAGCAGCGCGGGCGTCCCAAGGCCGAGCTGCAGTCTGAGATGGCCAAAGAGCGCCCTGAGTTT
>CAYRIE010000230.1:0-2783 GCA_964424215.1 uncultured Pseudobdellovibrionaceae bacterium | reverse complement strand
AGATTACATCGCAATGCCCAAGGTGAATAACTACCAGTCACTCCACACGACCGTGATCGGACCGGGTGGAGAGACCTTAGAGATTCAGATCCGCACCGAGGAAATGCACCTGGTCGCTGAGCGCGGGATTGCGGCCCATTGGAAGTACAAAGACCCCACGGCACCCGCTTCAAGTACCGACAAATTCCACTGGCTCAGGGATTTAGTGGCCCAGCACCAGCAGACGGGCTCATCAGGGGAGTTCCTAGCTGATATGAAAAAAGATCTCTTCGAAAAGGAGATCTATGTGTTCACGCCCACCGGAGACGTCAAAGAGTTTCCGGAGGGAGCTACGCCCATTGATTTTGCCTACTCCATTCATACAGACGTGGGCAATCGCTGCACGGGGGCCCGGATCAACGGGCGCCTTGTTCCCCTCAAAACTCAGCTCAGAAGCGGAGATAGAGTGGAGATCATCACCAACGAGAGCCAAAAGCCCTCTAAAGACTGGCTCAAGTACACAGTCACATCTCGTGCGCGCTCTAAAATTCGCTGGTATGTGAAAAACGAAGAGCGCAAGCGCGCCCGAGAGGTCGGCGAGCAAATCCTAGAGAAGGACTTTCGCAAGTACGGTTACTCGCTGACCAAAATTCAAAAGTCAGCAAAGTTTCCTGAGATCCTTAAGCAGTTCGGTGCCAACGATGGTGAGGATCTGTTTGTCCGGGTAGGTTATGGAAAGATAACCGCTAAGGACCTCGTTAAAGCCTTTGATCCTGAATTCGGCGAAAAACACACGCCCGAAGAAGAGGTAGCGCCCGGCTATATCACAAGAGCCTTTCGTTCGGCTCTGGATCGAACCAAAAAGTCCAAATCCATCATCAAGGTGGATGGCATGGAAGACGTACTCGTTAGATTTGCAAAGTGCTGCAATCCCATACCTGGTGACCCTATTGTGGCCTTTATTTCCAGGGGGCGTGGTATTTCTGTGCACAAAGCTGATTGTGAGAGAGCTTTCGCCTTAGATGATGACCGCGCCATTGATGTCGCCTGGGGTGTGGACTCCGTTCCTCAGGGCGCTGAACGCACCACGCGGCTTAGGGTGATCAGCCACGACATTCCGGGCCTTCTTAAGCTGATGAGCGACACATTCACCACCCTTGGCATGAACATTCACAACGCACAAATCAGAACCACCAAGGATCGAAAAGCCGTATGCCTTTTCGACGTGAGCGTCAAAGACACCAAACAGCTCTCACTTGCTATGCAAAACCTGTCGAAGATTAAGGGGATTTTGGGTGTCACGCGGGTGACGCAGGTCTGAGACCCTTTGCTCTGTTTGGGGCATAGGATCCCTTTTTCGAAAGGCGGACTCCTGTCCTCGTTGCCATTTTGCCTTCGGCAAAACCGCATCACGCTTGGCAACAGCTTCCTCAGAGGAGCTTAAACCCTTCAAGCGGCAAAGGCTACCAACGCATACCGAGGCCGATTTTGCCACCGATGATGCTTGAGACGACATCCTTGCTGGAAGGGAAGTACACGTACTCAGCCTGAATGGGAGCATAAAACTTCTCACCCAGAGGTATCATCAATCCACCCTTGATCAGCAGAACCGTTTGCATGGGCGGCTCTTTAATAGGTGGGTTGTCTTCTGGGACTCTGGTGGAAGAGGTGGGGTAGTAAATCCCCATGCCCGAGGCTAAAAAGAACTTTGTGCGGCCGTTGATCACGTTGTAGCGAAGCATGATGTCGCCCGTAAGGTAATTGATCTCAAGCTTTTGATCTCCGGCTTCTGCTACCATCTGTTCAAGACCGGTTTCAAGCCGAACTCCCAGCTTCTCCACAAGCGTGAAGTCAGCAAAGAGTTTACCTGCTAAGCCGCTGCCGGTGAGGGTCATGGATACGTCAGGCCTTTTGATTTTCATGCTGGTGGCGTTGTAACCGAGGAGGGCACCCACGATGAGCCCGTCACCGCCGGAAGCAGCTCTGGCTTTGGATGTGCCCTTACCTGAAGTGGAGGCCAGAAGATTGCCTTTTTGCGCACGGCCTTTCAGAAGACCTGCGAGCGCTCGGTTGTTCTGCACCTTCACGACGCGCACAACGCCCAGCCGCTTGCCAGCGTCTTCAACGTAGAAGGTGTCGCCGGCTTTCACAGTTTTCACTTCGTCAGGTGTCAGTAGGATAAGGACCCGCTTCCCCTTGACGTTGACAACTTGTGCCGCCTCGGTGGCAGGTGTCCAAAAAATAAAAAGTCCGATTAGAAAAACGAAAGCTGCAAGATGTCGCTTCGGCGTGAGCATTGCTTCCTCCTACTCGTTAAAGTTTAAGAAGAAAGCAGGCGCTCACCAACTAAATAAAAGATGAACCCATCCCTAGGTCCGCCCTCGGGACGGACCTACCTAGAGTTGGACGGAGAATTTTAAAAGGGGATCTCTTCGGAAGAATCAAAAGAGGGTTCCGGTCCAAAATCTTGGTGCTGGACGGAGGAGCCTGTGTCTCGATCTTGAGAGGCGCCGCCGCGATCTAGGAACTGGACTGTGTTAGCTACGATCTCAGTGGTGTAGCGCTTTTGACCGTCTTTATCTTCCCAGGAGCGAGTCTGAAGTCGACCTTCGACATAGCACTGACGACCCTTGGCCAAGAAGCGACCACAGTTTTCAGCCTGCCTGCCCCAAACGACGATGCGGTGCCATTCGGTGCGCTCTTGCTTTTTGCCCTCTTTGTCCACCCACTGCTCACTCGTGGCTAGGCTCAGCTTGGCCACAGTGTTGCCACTGGGAATGGTTTGCACATCGGGGTCTGCGCCG
>CAYRIE010000229.1:0-2787 GCA_964424215.1 uncultured Pseudobdellovibrionaceae bacterium | reverse complement strand
ATTGATCATGGGCGCTTCTCCCTAACGGAAAGCGCTCAAGAAGCGAAAAATCCTACCTTAGAAGACTACTCTAATTGGACTCAAAAGCTCGTTCAGGCTCTCTCTGAGCACCCCGAGATTTCTGAAATCTACGTTCAAGGCGGAAGCTCACGCGCCATCTTAGATCACCTCTTTTATGGCAAGCCCCTGAGGATGCGAGATTATGATCTGGCTCTGGTGAGAAAAAACCCCGCCACGTTCACCAATTCAAAAGATCTTGGTGAGATGCTGGACGAAAAAGGCTTCGGTGAGTTTTTGCCAGGGGAGCTTAGAGGTCGGCCAAGATTTCGCCCCTTATCTGCCGAGCACGGTGAGGTTTATAATGCGGGCTTTGGATTCTTTCTTAAAGACCCCCTGGGAATCATTGATCTCACATTGTTTCATTCTGCCCAGGATTTAGCTAACAATGGACTTCTTGATATCGACCGCGTGCTGATCCGGGTTGCAGCAGGGAAGACTCTCAACGACCTGAAAGCTCGCATCGCAGCCGGAGCCAAGGCAAAGGATCTAATCCAGGAAGGCTGGGTGGTTGATCCCTTAGACGGTTATAAAAGCTGGCAAGAAGGGCACCTTAAAACCGCCCATCCCGCACTGATCGCATCCGATCCTTACCTAATCACCTTAAGAGTGATCAGGTCCTTTGCCAAACTTGATTCCGGCGAGCTTCCAGCGGAACTCTTCCAGGAGATTCAAACAGCCCTTAAAGGACGTCTACGGTCCCAAGATAAGTTTCAGGTTATGCGCAATCTTCTCAAACTTTTGCAGGACCCCAAGGCCGCTGAAGAACTCCTAATGCTCTGGCAGGTGGGCTTCTTTGGCCAACTTGCACCCGGCCTGGGAAAGCTTATTTCCGATGTTGGCCCTTTAGGTCTTCAAACTATCCTTGATGCCCAAACGATAAGCCACCTACCTGAGCTGCAAAGGTCAGAGGAAAAGAGCGTGCGCAGGTGGCTTAATCTTGCCGCAGCTGTGCCGGATGGCCTTGAGCTGATGAAGCTTTTAAGCCTTGTGGAGCCTGCGGCCACACTGGAGCTTTTGCCAAACTTTCTTCCAAGAGAGCGGCCAGCTAGGGTCGGCTATTTTACTGGCTCCTTTGACCCCTTTCATCACGGACATTTGCACGTTTTAAAAAGAGCTCAGGAGGCGCTCAGCTTAGATCTTTTGTTGGTTTTACCGGTCGCCAGAGCTTTAGATGATCCGATCACGGAGAGCTGGGACCCTAAAGAATATCAGCTGCGCTCCGAGGTGGCCCGTGTGGCGCTTAGAGATGAAAGAAAGATATTCGTTTTCGAAAGCCCTGAAATATCTGAAAGTAGCACGCCAGGAAGCTTGATCGCTGAGGCGCAAAAACTTTTGAACCACCGACCGGTGAGCTGGTTTCACATTATGGGGCTGGATTCTTACGAAAGATTTCTGGCCCGTGGAGTTAGCCACAGCCTGCCCACCGAGATCGTTGTAGTGAGTCGGCCTAGCTACTACACAGATGCCATCATGGGAGCCCAGCCGGGAGTTCACTTTTTGGAAACCCAGCAAACTGCCAATATCAGCTCCACCATGATCCTTCAGCAGCTTGCAGCTGGCGAAAATCCAGAGAGCCTTGCTGTTCTGTTGGAGCCAGAAGCTGCCAGCATCTACTTGCAGTATGAGCCGGTTCAAAAGGTCCTTCATCAGATACGGGAAGATGCCGTAAATGCCGAGCAGCTCCTAAAAAAGAGAGCCGAACCCGCCACAAAGGAATTTATTTATATTCATTACGGCGATTTTATAACGCTCAGAGATCTCGAGAAGATAACCTATCTGCTTCAGCTCAGCGCGCACGTGACTGTGGTAATTAAATCCTCTGAGCAGGCCGTGGCAGAATCAGAAACAAGTGTGTACCGGAAAAAGGTCCATCTGAGCCTTGAGCAAAAAGCTCACATCCTTTATGAGGAGCTTCCCGGGATTACTATTACAGGAAGCATTCAGGAGGCGATTTCAAATACCAGCACCGAGGCCAGAGAGTTTGTCTTTGATGCCAAAGAATTTCTGGATCAGATCAATTACACTGAACTGAGCTACTACGCTGAACGCGGTCACCTTGGAGTTTTTCACGAGGACCGCTACGGCCTCTCGCCCCTAATTCCGAAGAGCACTAATGTTTACACCGTGGCCTACACGCATCCAGAGGTAGAGGATATCTACCTAAAAAGCCTCGCCGCAGGATCTTCGCTAGAGCACCTGTTGCCCACCTCGGCGCTGAAGCATTTTGAAAGGCCTCAAGAGAACATCTGCCGTGATCTGCTCAGGAGTGCAATTTGAGGAGCCTTAGAGGATTTCTTCTTTTCCTCATTCTTTCGCTACTGGCGCCCCTGGCGCAGCCCGTTTCCCTTCTCCATTATGCTGAGTCCTTAGCCAGTGGGGACCTAAAGGAGACGCCTCGCTTAGGCATCGAAATTGAAATGATCCACCCCTCCCGAGCTGAAATCATCAAATGGGTGCAGGAGTCTTTAGGCGGCACGTCTCAGACGGACGGTGCCAATGTGAAACTGATCGGCACGGACGTTGGCACCTTAACTTTTAAATATGAAAGCAATGACCTTGAAGATGGCAAGGTGAGAGCTGGAAACGTCATCGAGCTAGTCACGGAGCCCTTAAGTCTGATGCAAATCCAAAAGCTCGACCAAGCGGTAAAGACTCTTAAAGCTAAGGGCGTACAGGGAACCGAAACTCATAACCCCGTGTCCATCCAAACCAATCTCCCCGTTGAGC
>CAYRIE010000228.1:0-2816 GCA_964424215.1 uncultured Pseudobdellovibrionaceae bacterium | reverse complement strand
CCTATTTCATGGACAACGAAGGTGGCGATGTCGGCAAGACTGGCTAGCTGTATCATTCCCAAAGAGCCCGACTGGCTGCAATCATCCAGCGCCTGATCCATAGATGGACGATTTTCAAATTTAAAGATCGCCATGGCCTTGATGCTAGAGGAGCCGCCGTCGTCGTCGGAAAGGTTTTTGAAGGCATCGACAAAGCGGCTCGTAGTAAAGCCCTGAGTTAAAAATCTTGCTGAACACCGAATCATAAAGGCCTGGGGAGAGTTGTCGCCGCTGACTTTATCTGCGCAGGAGGCGGCCGTTGCGGGCGATGCCGTATCCAAACAGTGCTGAGCTTCGGCAATTTTAGAGATCTCCTCGTTTCCACATCCCGTCAGAAGTAAGGAGGCCGCTAACCCTGCGCAAAGAACAGTGAATTTTGGAAACATGGTGCAAACCTCCCGAGGTATTGTGGGGAATCCCTATAAACCTTTCGACAGGAGTAGGTCTCCTCTTGAGGGCGCCTTTGAGATTAGAGCCAGCGGCCTTTATCAGCAAGCCCTTGGTCCGCCTTTTTAAAACGGGCCTCAAACTTTAACCGACAACGTCCGAAAACGAGACATCAGGTGGCAAGGAGGCCCTACTTTGATGACCGTCTCGTCCATTTTCTTAAGACTTCTCGTGGTTCTTGTTCTTTTGTGGGGATCAGCTCCGGCTGCCATCGCCCAGGAGCACCAGGAGTTCTATCAGGGCGCCAGATCTCTCGGAATGGGAGGAGCTAGCGTGGCGGCCGTCAACGATGAGACGGCACTGCTTCTGAATCCAGCAGGATTAGGACGCCTCAGAAATTTTATCTTCACATTTTTTGACCCCGAGGTGGAAGTGGGAATGACCACCGGCCGTATCGGAACGCAGTCAGCCTCGAACCTTTACACGGTGGAGCCGCTGGTGGAGTACCTTCAGGCCAAGCCTGACATGACCTACCGGGGAAAGGTGCAAGTGTTTCCATCCCTGGTGGTTCCGAATTTCGGTGCAGGGATGTTGGTCAAAAAAGAGCTATCGGCAGTCTCGAGCAGCGACGGCAGCGCGGTACACGTAGACTACATTGAGGACTGGGCTCCGGCCCTTGGCTACAGCACCGAATTTTGGGGAGGAATCCTCAGAGTCGGAGTGACGGGCAGGTATGTGAGCCGCAAAGAGTTTCACGGCGACCTGCCGGGCTCTCACCCGGAGCTGACCCTAGATGCCCTAAGTACCGCCGGAACAGGCGTCGGCCTGGATGCGGGAGTGCTTCTCACAGCACCTGTTCAAATGCTTCCCACACTTGGTTTTGTAGCTAGAGATGTTTCCACCACCACTTACTCTATGGGCGGTGGTTTTTTTAAGGCCTCAGAAAATGGGGCGCCCACACCCTCTCCCGAAGTGTGGGATGTGGGTCTGAGCCTAAATCCCATTCACTCCAACTACACCCGCAGCGTGATAGCGCTTGAGTACCGCGGCATCAACTTGCCGCTGCAGGAGGGTGAAAAGCATTTGCGCAGGTTCCATGTGGGCTGGGAGTACAACGTCTACGACCAACTTTTCTTTAGAGCGGGAATGAACCAAAAGTACTGGACCGCAGGCTTTGAGCTGGCCACCTCTTGGTACCAACTCCAGCTGGCAACCTACGGCGAAGAAGTGGGCACCCTTCCTCACTCCAAAGAGGACCGAAGAGTTCTAGGAAAGGTGGCATTCAGATTATGAGTCAAGGACGGGGTGGCCTGAACATGGGGAAACTTAAAAGCCTGGTGATTCTCTCGGGCGTCGCACTTTTGTGGACAGGGATCCTTGGCTGCTCTAAAAACCTTTTTGAAGAGCTCGCTGACAAAAGAGATCCCAACGCGGCACTTTTTGAAGCCAAACAGGCGCTCAACCATCGCAACTACACTCAGGCGCTCCTTCTTTTTGATGGGATGAGCCCAGAAGTCCTTGCCCGAAGAGACGTGAACTTTTTGAGGGCTTCGGCCTACGCTGGCCGGTGCGGGCTTGAGATTTTGAAAGTCGCCTTTGAACTTCAAGACCTATCGGGCGGACAATTTTTAAAACTCATGATGCAGCTGTTCGGAGGCAGCCAGGCCGCCCAGGTGGACGACTGCATTCAGGCTCAGACGCTGCTGGTGGGTGCTTCTGCGACCTCCACGGGGCGCAGCACGGATGAGAATCTCCTCCTGTCCTTTGTGTCGCTCACCAAGCTCGGTGCGACTCTGAGCGCCTTTGCGGATCAAGATCAGGACGGAGAGCCGGATCCAGCATGGGACCACTGTCAGGAGGCTGACTTCCCGGAAGCCTACGTTAGAGAAGTTGGCGTCAGCTTGGCGCTTTTTCTGGAGAGTTTCGCACTGGCCGGTGCTGACATTGCCGGAGGAACCTTAGATGACCTAGATGAGGCCTGTTCGATGCATCCTCTTTTGGCCAATGCTTGCAGTAAAACGGATCCGTCCGCCTACGCCCCTGCGGAGGTGAGCGCCCTTAGATCGCTGGTTGCCGCTGAAAACTTAGCTTCGATCCCCAGCACGGTGGTCGGAATCGGAATAGGAGCGTGCAGTGATTTGCAAACTGACTGCATTTGTCTCTAAGGCGCTTCCAGTTTTTCTTCTAAGTATGCTGTGGGGGCCGGCGCCAGCCACCTCCCAAATTCTTTTTGATCATCACACCTCCGTTCGGGCCCTGGGCATGGGAAATGCCTACATCGCTGTTGCTGCTGATAGTGACAGTCTCTTTTACAACCCTGCGGGACTTGTGCGCGAGCGCGGTCTGAACAGGTTGATCTTTGACACCCAGGAGGGTGCCAATGGTTTGAA
>CAYRIE010000227.1:0-2816 GCA_964424215.1 uncultured Pseudobdellovibrionaceae bacterium | reverse complement strand
AGATCCCGCAGCCGCCCTCCTAGAGGTGCTCGACCCTGAACAAAACAGCAACTTTATGGACCATTATTTGGATGTGCCCTTTGATCTGTCCCAGGTGATGTTTATTGCGACGGCCAACTCTTTGGACGGCATCCCAAGGCCTCTGCTGGACCGAATGGAAGTGATCGAAGTTACGGGCTACACTCATGCTGAGAAAAGACACATCGCCCAGCGCCACCTGATCCCCAAGCAATGGGAGGATCACGGCCTTAAGGAGACTGATGTCGTATTCGAAGAGAGCGCCTTGGACTTTTTAATTCATCACTACACTCGCGAGGCGGGTGTGCGTGAGCTTCAGCGAAGAATTGCAGCCATCGCGCGCGCGTTGACAGAAAAGGTGCTTGAAAAAGATGCGGACGAAGTGATCACGGTCACTCGTGAAACGATCACCGAAAACCTCGGGCCGGAAAAGTTCATTCCCGAGATGGCTCAGTTGCAGTCTCCCCCCGGCGTAGTGACAGGCCTTGCCTGGACACCCATGGGTGGAGAGATCCTGCTGATCGAGAGCAACACAACGCCAGGGAAAGGACAACTCACCCTGACGGGACAGCTCGGAGAGATTATGCAGGAGTCGGCTAAAATTTCGCTCACCCTGGTAAAATCGCTTCTTGCTCCCAAGTTGAACCTTAAGTCGCTGGATAAACAGGACATCCACGTCCACGTCCCCGCAGGAGCTATTCCCAAGGATGGCCCGTCGGCTGGGATCACTATTTTGACAGCACTTGCATCGCTCCTTACCGGGCGGCCGGTGGACCCCACCTTAGCTATGACCGGTGAGGTGACCTTGCGTGGAGCTGTCCTTCCGGTAGGTGGCATCAAAGAGAAGCTCGTTGCTGCTCACCGCGCAGGAATTAAGGAAGTCATCATGTCCAAGCAGAATGAGCGCGATTTGTTTGAGGTCCCCGATGAGGTGAAAAACGATCTGAAGTTTCACTTTGTAGAGAACACGGAAGAGGTTATGGAAGTAGCTCTGGGGATTAAGGCCAAGGGCGATTCCGTTGGGGTGCCCAGTGCTTCAACACCTGCTATTCAAGGTAGCGGCGCCTCAAGCACCCTCTAAACCTATCAGAAAGCCGGGTAAGCCGGCCCATCCAGCAAGTAGATTCTTTCAGTGTCTCTTGGCACGCCAACTAACCCTGGCGGCTGAGAGACATAATGTTTTATAGAGCGGTAGATGTACTCTCCCAAAGGGGTCAAACCTTCTTCGGTCGGCCAGTTCATATTCAAATCCAATTTGAACTCGTGACGGGCTACCACATCGCTGTCATCTATCCACCTATGCTCACTGACGGCATAAACGGAAGGGCGATAAGGAAGACTACCCGCAGCTTCCAGGGTTATGAAGCCCGTGGCCTTGTGATGCACGTGGAGGCTAGGGTGCTGACCCATGGTGATGATCAGACCCGGACGAAACTCTCGCATAAGCGCCAGCAAATCGCGGTACATCTGAGCCGGCTGCCACCTGCCCCCTTCAAAAAAGGCTCTAAGATCTCGGGACGGAACTCCATAGTCGTCCCGCATCGGCTCATCGGGCGCTCCATACACCTGATAGTCCGCTATATTAAGCTCCGCCAAGGCACGCTCCAGCTCACTGAGCCGCAAAGTCTTCATGGCCTCTTTTGGAAACTCTTCATAGACCAACCCCTCGGGCGTGGCGCGGTAAAACCGTCCGCCCTCACCCGCAGTGGCATAAAGGATTTTTATATTCTTTCCCAGACTTTGGAGAAATACGAGTGTGCCTGCCAGCATGGTTTCATCATCGGGGTGAGCCAGCACAACGAGAATGTTATCGGGGTGGGCGCTCTTATTGTTCATGACGCAAAATCCTGCAGCCACGGAAACCAGGACCAACAGCCCAGCTAGTAAACCCCTCATCATTTCCCTTTTCTCCCCTATCCGAGCACAAGCGATTTCACATTGGCAAATTCCCACAGTGCTATCTCGCCTAGCTCGCGGCCGTAGCCGCTGCGGCCTGTGCCGCCAAAGGGCAGCTCCGGATAGGACTGCACGAATGTGTTCACCACACAAGAGCCTGAGGTTAACCTGTCCCTGGCAATCTGCCAACCCCGCTCCAAATTTTCAGTGAACACGGCGCCGCCCAGTCCGTAGCTGGAATCATTGGCAAGCTCAATGGCCTCCTCCTCACTTCGGACGGCCCTCACCGCAGCCAAGGGTCCGAAGGTCTCCTCTGTGAAAACGCGCGCCTGAGGGTCAGTGACCAAAGCGATGGTAGGAGCAAAAAAGTAGCCCGTGCTGGGCACCTGACCTTCATAGATCACTTGAACATACGGGCGTGAGTCTTCAAGCTGCTGCTGAAGATCCATCAGACCACCTTTTTTGGCCAAGGGGCCAACCTGGGTAGAGTCTTCCAAGGGGTCACCGCACTTAAGATTTGAGAACGCTGCGGTGAATTCTTCAAGGAATTCGTCCATTTTGTTTTCCATCACCAGAAAGCGCTTTGCGGCGATACAGCTTTGCCCGGAGTTGTTGGTGCGCCCTCTTACGCTGGCCGCAACAGCCTTGGAAATATCAGCATCTTCCAAGATGATGTAGGGGTCACTCCCTCCCAGCTCAAGCACCGACTTTTTTAAATGCACTCCCGCAGCTTTGGCAACACTGGCTCCGGCAGCAGAACTTCCCGTAAGGGTGACCCCGTGGATGCGCTCATCGCCGATCAGTTTCAGGGCTCCCTGGCGATCCAGCCTCAGGAAGCTAAACACCGGCTGCTCACCTGCAGCCTGAAGAAGCAGCTTTTCGATCAGCAGTCCGCAGCCCGT
>CAYRIE010000226.1:0-2838 GCA_964424215.1 uncultured Pseudobdellovibrionaceae bacterium | reverse complement strand
CCGCGCTGTCAGCGACCGTGGGCCTTGGTAACATTGCAGGGGTGGCGATTGCGATCTCTATAGGTGGGCCGGGCGCGACTTTTTGGATGATCATTGCCGGCCTTTTGGGCATGACCTCTAAGTTCACTGAAGTGACCCTCGCCGTTAAGTACCGCAGAGTCTCTCCCACAGGGCAAGTTATGGGCGGTCCGATGGAGTACCTAAAACATGGGCTCAAAGAAAAAGGGTTTCCCAAGCTGGGCATTGTGCTGTCCACACTTTTTGCCATGATGACCATCGGGGGCTCCTTCGGGGGCGGCGGCTCCTTTCAGGTGAACCAATCGCTTAAGGCTGTAACTCACTCCATCCCCTTTTTTGGAGAGCACCCTTGGGTCTATGGCCTGATCCTCACCACACTGGTGGGAATGGTGATCCTAGGGGGTTTGTGCAGGATTGCTAAGACAGCAGAGAAGATCGTACCGGCCATGGGCATTATTTATGTCGGCACCTGCCTTTTTATTCTGGGAATGAATGGTGATAAGCTCATGTGGGCTTTTGGCGAAATTTTTAACAGCGCCTTTTCAGGAAGCTCCATCTATGGGGGCGTGCTCGGTGTTTTGGTGGTGGGCTTTCAGCGCGCTGCCTTCTCCAATGAGGCGGGCGTGGGGTCTGCCTCCATTGCTCATGCTGCGGCCAAAACCAACTACCCCGCGCGAGAAGGGGTCGTGGCGCTTCTTGAACCCTTCATCGACACCGTCGTCATTTGCACGATGACCGCCTTGGTGATTGTCATAACCGGTGCTTACAACAATCCTGAGTTTGCCAGCCTGATTGCTAACAACGAAGGCGCAGCTCTTACGTCCCAGGCCATGGCGAGCCAAATCTCATGGTTTGGTCATCTGCTCTCGCTGGCTGTGTTTCTTTTTGCATTTTCGACGATCATCAGCTGGTCCTACTATGGGGAGCGCTGCTTTTCCTTTGTGTTTGGCGATGGTTACGGGACAGTTTTCAAAGTGCTGCTGCTCATCGTTTTGTTTCTGGGATCGATCACGTCGGCCACCAACGTGCTCGACTTCGGCGACCTGATGGTGCTCGGAATGTGCATACCCAATATTTTGGGGATCTACTTTCTCTTAAATAACGTGTCCAAAGAGGCTGACAGTTACTGGGCCAAATTTAACCCCCGTAAAAAAAAACATCGTAAAGACTCCCAAGCCGCCTAGGTAAATGCTCCATAAAAAAAGGCATCAGGTTTTATCCTGATGCCCTTCTGGGAACCGGCGACCCTCACTTCAGAGAGTCACCTAGTTAATCCGAGATTACCGCTTAAGATTAATCACCTCGCCTAGGAGCTCATCCGTTGTGGTGATGGTTTTGGCGTTGGCCTGGAAGTTCCGCTGGCTCTGGATCAGATTCACAAACTCTGAGGCCAAATCAACGGTGGACCTTTCAAGCGACTTGGCAAAGACGTTGCCGCGTCCTGAGTGGCCGGGTTTGCCGATAGCAGGTGAGCCCGCCTCCCTGGCCTCTTTAAAGCGGTTGTTACCGACTTTGAAAAGCCCTTCAGGGTTTTCGAACTTTGCCAGTGAGATCTGAGCTAAATCCCTCGCTTCCCCGTTGGAATAGAGGGCCGTCAAAACACCCTCATCATTGAATGACAGGTTAGTGATCATACCTGCGGAGCTTCCGTCCTGACCCCATGTGATCAGATCCGATTTAGCGCCGTACTGCTTCGTACCGTGGAGACCGTCTCCGCCGTTGGTGGTGATCGCATCGCCAAAGGTGATATCAATTTGCTGATTCTGAAACGCCCCACCTGCAAAGTTGAAGCTAGATTTCAAAACTTGCTGGGTATCGAGCTTGCCGTCGGTGGTAAAGGTTAACTTACCGTGGACCACTTCGGCCATTTCCTTACCTTTTGAGCCCACGACTTCATCGCCGTTGACCATCCCGCGGTACTCCCAGTTTCGATCGGCCGTTTTATAAAAGAACATCTGAACCAGATGCTTACTTCCCTGGCTATCGAACACCTCAATGCCTGTTGAAAACTCAGAGGTGTCGTAGGGGCGAGCTGGATCAAAAGGCCGAACGGTTGCACGTGAGTCGAGGTTCAAGTCCATGCGTAGCTTGGTGGTCGCCTTTGCTGGAATCAAGGCTCTGGGGAACCTGACATCTTCTAGCTTGTTAACGACATTGCCTTCTTCATCGGCTTCAAAGCCCTGAACCCGCTGATTGTCGTTGGTCACCAGAAATCCATCCTTGTCGAAATGGAAGGAGCCGTCACGGGTGAAGGATTCACCATCGGATCCACGGAGTACAAAGTAGCCATCTCCTGAGATGGCAAGATCAGTGGCCTTTTCTGTCTGATCGATGTTCCCCTGAACCAAAATCGGATTCACAGCCCCGATCTTTACGCCGCGACCAATCTGGTTACCACCCAAGATACCCTTAAGGTTCTTAGCGATGATGTCCTGAAACTCAGCGCGGCTGGATTTAAAGCCCGTCGTTTGAGCGTTGGCGATGTTATCGGCGATAACTCCTAAGCCTTCGCCATGGGCCGAAAGTCCCGATACGCCAGTGTACAGTGATGCAAGTATAGACATACTATCCCCTCCTAGGATGCCTCTTCAGTTATGCGAACTTCAGAGGACGAAGGGACCTTCCCTGTCACAACAGGGGCCAGGTCCGTTTTTTTTGTTTAAATCATAATCGTGCTATCGATATTGGTAACTATTTGTTCTCCCATGGTGGCCTTGTCCATCACCGTGACGACCGTGGCCGTTTTAGCATTAACTACCAGCGCCTTATCACCTGCGACAATCAGGGTGTCTTTGGCACCCTTCGCTTGAGCCTTAGTGA
>CAYRIE010000225.1:0-2857 GCA_964424215.1 uncultured Pseudobdellovibrionaceae bacterium | reverse complement strand
GGTCGGCCACTATGTTTTGGCGTGCAAAAACGCACGAACCTCGGAGTGACTTTTGTATGCGGTACCCCTGGTCGACCACATCGAAAAAGGCATCGAGCCTTTGAGGTGATACGGAGGCCGCTATGCTAGGAGGGTAAATGCCTGCTCGCGCCTTCTGGAGTGCGGGCTCGCTGATATCAGTTCCGAAAAGATGGATGGGGACTGAAAGTCCATTCTCTTCTTTATATTCTTCAAGGCCCATGGCCAGTGAATAGACTTCCTCGCCTGAGGAGCAGCCGGGCACCCAGACGCGGACAGCCTGGTCACTGCCTCTGCTTTCCATGATTTTGGGGAAGATGACCTCTTTGAGCGTATCAAACATCTGAGGGTCTCTAAAGAAGCTGGTCACATTGATTAGAATGTCGTGGTAGAGCGCATCTAACTCCTCAGGACGGCTTCTGAGGAGATCAAGATAATCGGACAAAGAGGGCAGCTTCGATGAGAGCAGGCGCTTTTGAATTCTTCGAGAGACCGTTGTCGGCTTGTAGTCGCTAAAGTCGGTACCGGATGACTCTTTGAGTAGGGCTAGAATCTTTTGGGTGGCTTCGACACTCTCTTCAACTCCCATGCGAATAATGCGATTTTTAGCAAGCGAGGCCATGTCCATCAGCTCGCCTGCAATATTAGCAGGTGAAAGTATATGATCGACGTGGCCGCCGGATATGGCGCTTTTGGGCATGCTAGTGTACTCAGCTGACTCACTGTTCTGGGCTAGGGTTGTGCCTCCGGCAGCTTTAATATTTTGCAGGCCAAGGGTTCCATCGCGGCCCATACCGGAAAGCACCACACCCACCGCTCTTGGCCCAAAGGTTTGAGCCAGCGAGGAAAAGAGGGTGTCCACAGGCAGGTGAAGGTTTTTGCTCGTGGCTCTGGGGATAAGCCGAAAAACGCCGTTTTCCAGCACGAGGTCGCAATTTGAGGGAGCTGTATAAATAGATCCTAGCTGAAGCTCAGCCCCATCCGTAGCTTCTGTAACGGGGAGCTGACTTTCTTTATTAAGAATCTGCGCCAAACTCGATTTGTACTGGGGTGAGCTGTGCTGGATGACGACCAGAGCCAGTTCAGAATCCGCCTGTAAGGCAGACACAAGCTCCCTTAGAGCCTCAAGACCCCCGGCTGAAGCTCCCACCCCCACAACAGGCCATAAACTCAGCGCTATTTCATTTGGATGATCAGGCATAGGGCCGTAACCATATCTTAATATGATCCTGAAATATCACTTTATTCTTACATTTAGGAATTTTACCACGGCCGTAAACAGCCTCTTTTTACGATCTTCTTACATCTCCAGAAGGCATCTCCAAAAGGTACGCCGATACTTGTTGCGACCGCAAGCAGCATCCCCTCACAGCACCCCGTAACAAAAAAAGGCACGCTAGGAAAGCGTGCCTTTTGGTGGTTTCAAACCTAATGGCTACGTTGTGGGCCTAGAGTGCAGCCTCTAATAAATCCATGATGTCATCAAGGATCTGACGGTACTCGCCCGCTGGAGCCTGATCTCGGCGGCTTGTGACGTGCTCTAGTACTGTTAACCCAAATGCGTCACGAGTGTCTAAGTCGGCACCGTTATCAATCAAAAGAGAGACCGTGCGTAGATCTCCACCAATCTTTCCAGCCCTAATGAGTGCCGTTTCTCCAAGTGCGTCCTGTAAGTTCGGGTCTGCACCTGCGCTAATAAGAAGAGCTGTAGTTACGGGATTGCCAAGGTGTGCAGCCACCATTAAAGCGGTCACCCCATGCTGATCTTGAGTGTTTACATCAGCACCGGCGGCAATGAGGCGAACCACCATTTCCTTTAGGTCAAGCTGTGCCCCGTGCGAGTTTGTCGCAAAATGTACGGATAAAGTTAAAGCGGTCTGCCCGGTAGTGGTCTGGGCATTCACATCGGCGCCAGCATCAATGAGAGCCAAAACAATATCAGCAGAAAGGCCCCTTGCTGCCGATATTAAAGCCGTTGTTCCATTGATTGACTTTGCGTTTACATCAGCACCAGCTTCAATCAAGAGCAGGGCTACATCAGTGTGGCCGAATTCAGCTGCGTACATGAGAGGCGTGGCTCCATTAACATCCCGTGTTTTAAAGTCAGCTCCAGCTGCCATAAGCTGAGCTACAACATCAGCATGTCCCATTTGTGCTGCGTGCACTAAAGCTGTGCGTCCAACACTATCTACCGCATTCAAATCCTCTCCTGCTTCCAGAAGTAGAGCGACTATTTCTTTGTGGCCCATGAGTGCCGCAGAGGATAAGGCGTTTGGATCAATGTCGGCTCCAGAAGCTATAAGCAGGGAAACTACGTCCGCGTGGCCGTAAGGTATGGCTACGAGCAAGACCGACTCATTCCCCAGTTTTGCATTCACATCGGCACCGGCTTTGATAAGAAGTGAGGCAACTTCGGTGCGGCCATTCATTGCGGCCCACATTAAAGGTGTCAACCTGGCGTCGCTAGTTGAATTAGGAGTCGTATCCTGTGCGTTCACGTCAACACCGGAATTAATAAAAAGAGAAACAACATCAGGGGAGCCGCTGATGACAGCCTTAATGAAAGCCGTTTCTTTCGTAAGGGTCTCTCCAGCTGCAGTGTTGGCTTGTGCCATTTGAGTTGTAGCGAGAGCAAGTGCTGCCAGAAAACTGAAAAGATAGGGGTTCAGACGACTCATGGATTCTCCTGGAATAAAGTTTTTCTCTTCCCGATTGGGCATTTATGTTTAAATATCAGGCGTGAGCTTGGTTGCAAGTAGAAATTATTTAAAGGTTTCATCCATAAGGTACGCCCTAACCTGAGAATCTCCTTAACAATACCTTAAAAATACCGATGCGG
>CAYRIE010000224.1:0-2887 GCA_964424215.1 uncultured Pseudobdellovibrionaceae bacterium | reverse complement strand
GCCGTGAAGCCGTGACATGTCTTAAAGAGCTGCAAAACCAGTGCCCCTGCGAATGCTCCCTAAGTCCTTGATATGACTCTTAAACCAACCAACTTTACGACAAAAATAGAGCCCTTGCGGCCAACTGTTCGACAATCCCAAAAAAGGTTCCAGGTTCCTTTTCTGCGAAAGGGGGCTTGGAGCCATCCTGGGGAAGCTTGCTTGGAGCCCTGGATCGAAAAAGGAGCCTTTTTGAGAAAGGAACCTTTTTGGGTGAATCTGTGCGAAAAAGGAACCTGGAACCTTTTTGGGGGTAGGGATGGCGGAGGATGTGTCACAGCGGTGGGTGGAGAAGGTGGCGGGGCTTTCCCCTTGGGAAGAAGAGGCCCTAAAGGCCCTGGCCTGGCCCCTTAGGGAGCACACCCGTGAATCTTTAGCAGATTATGCCCTGGTCAAAGAAGGTGCTCAGTGGGTGCTCTGGCCAACGAAGTTCTCTCCGTTTAAACCCTTTGAAGTTTCCTTTACAGAGCCCGGTTACTTAAGATCTCTGCGAAGTTTTGGTTCGTCCAACCCGCTGGCTAAGGCCATGGGGCGCTCTGCTGGACCCGGCAATACGCTCTTAGATGCTACAGCGGGCTGGCTCGGTGATGCCCTTTTTTTGGCCAAGTGGGGACTTGAGGTGACGGCTCTAGAGCGCAGTCCCGCAGTTTATCTTTTGGTGCGCTCAGCGCTTGAAGCAGCTCTTAAGGATTCAGAATTTCAGGATTTAATAGGGGGGCGTGTTCAGTATCGTTTGGGAGATGCGTCGCAACTTAAGAGCGAGTGGGATTTTGTCTACTACGACCCCATGTACGCACCCAAAAAAGCTCTGGCCGATAAATCGATGCAGATCCTCAAAGACTTGGTCGGCGCGGATGAAGATCGCACCGCGGTTTTTGAAGCACTAAGGTCCAAAGCAAAAACCCGCCTCGTTATGAAAAGGCCCCCCCAGGGAAAGCCTATCTCTGAGCCCTCCTACAGTCTGGAGTCGAAAACCGTAGGCTTTGATATTTTTTTAAGCTCAAAAGAAGGTCAGAGTTGAAGTTTGGCCATCAGATCTAAAAGCTCGCTTGGACCTTGCTCTTTGTCTTGAAATGAAAAGTAGCGCTTTAGATCCTTAGAAGCTTCCTGATCTTTACCCAGTTGGTAGTGCGTTAGCGCGCGCTCGCCGTACAGCCCGACCCGGTGAGGGCACAGCTCAATCAGCTGGGTCTGCAGCGCCAGTTGCAGGCTGAGGTTTCCCGCGCACGGGGGGCACTCTTTAAGATGTGTGAGATATCGCACCAAGGCCTCGGCGGTGTCGAGGTAGGCCGACTGATTGTGAGTTTCAAGCGGCTCATGGTTTTGCAAAACCTCGATCAAATCCTGAGAAGATAGCCGCCGCCCGCCCTGACCCAAGTCAAAGACCACGGGGGAGCTGGCCAGGCGGACAAAGCGCATGGGCTTAACGGCAAGTATCTGAAGCGGAAGTTGAACTTCGTAGGCCAGCGTGCAGAACACGGTGGTTACTACTTCCATGTGCGCACGCCGTGTACTGATCAGCGTCGATGCCAGGTGATCCAGTGTCTGGTGGTGAGCCGAGCAGTTGTAGGATTTAATTTCAAAGAAAAACTCAAGCAGGGCCTCGAGCAGCTGCTCGGGCTCACTCACGTTGGTGCAGTGCTCTTTGAGTTCGTAGGACAAAAACTGCAGACGTTTGTAGATGATGTCCTCATCCACTGCCGGATCGAGCAAGCTGTTAGCTCTGCACAGCACCCTCGCCATAGATGCAGATCGAATTTCCCCCCTCAGAGAATCCCTCATAGAAAGGGGTCGTAATCGTCTATTGTAAACTTTTCAAGAATTATCGGCCTAGGCTGCATTGACGGTGGTGGAATTTTCCAGCCAGAATAGATCAGTGAAAGACGCGCCCACTGACGACATAAAGGCTCTTAAATCAAAAATAACAGCTTTGGAGCAGGAGCTTCGGGACCGTGAGGCCGACCTGAAGCTCTTCCGCGATGAGCTCAAAGGGGCCCATGCGCGCCTGTCCCATATGTCGTCCCAAACAGCGGCTCAGCTGCAAGTGCTCCACCATATACAGGGTCTACTCGTTCCGACACAGCTGCCCAATATTCCGGGATTTGAGTTCAGCAGCAAGTTCATGGCGAGCGGATTAGGCGGTGGCGACTACTTTGATATCTTTGAGCACGAGGACAGGTTCCGGTTCGGACTGCTGCTCTCCAGCAGCTCAGGGTACGGGGTTTCTGCCTTACTTCTTTCTGTTTTTCTGAAAATGGCGGGCAAACTTGAGGCGAGGCGTCATATGGAGGCCGCCGAATTTCTGCGGGCGCTCCTAGTTGAGGTGCAGGACAAGTTACAGGAGCAGGACCGGGTGAGTGTGTTTTACGGCATCGTCGATAGGCGCCGCTATGAGTTCAACTACTGCAACAGCGGTGGAGTGACCGGACTTTACTACAGTGCCCAGAGTGGCAAGCTTACCTCCCTGATCGGCAAGTCACCCGCGATCGCTCGCAACGAGCGCCACGAATTCGTCAACGAGACTTGTTCACTTCATCCACGGGACCGCATCATCCTATGCTCCCAGGGAGTGGCTGAGGTGGAATCTGAATCAGGCGAGGCTTTTGGGAGTGAGCGCATTTTTTCTGCAATTTTGAACTCATGCCATCTGCCAGTTCATGAACAGCGCAACGAGATCTTTTTTCAGCTGCAGCAATTTCTCGGCACGCGCGCGCCGCTAAGAGACCTGTCTGTGGTGGTCACGGAAGTGAAAGATCGAGTCATTAAGTTGGCCCAGTCGTCAGGTTAATGTACCATGGTCCCATCTTTGATAGAGCTTCGTAGAAAAACTGAAAGGAATTCTCGCCAT
>CAYRIE010000223.1:0-2893 GCA_964424215.1 uncultured Pseudobdellovibrionaceae bacterium | reverse complement strand
GGGTTGGAAGCGGCTTCACCGTGGGAGTAGCTGGTTGCGCCTGATCCACCAAAGAGCAGGTGACGAAACTTTCCCTTCGCTCCAAAATCTAAAGTGAAAAAGAGGGGCCCAGCTGAGGAAGGAACGACCTCAGTGTCTGGTTGAAGGCCGCTCAGAGCGGACGATAAAAAGTCACAAAGCAAAGGCACCACTAAAAGAGGAACCAGCGGAGACCTTGCGTAACTTTTAACGGCGGCTGCCGAAGGCACGGTCACCGAAAAGAAATCGTGTTCGGCGTGGGACCCAGCCAGCTCTGGGTAAAGGTGCTTTCTGAGCACCAGCGGTATGAGGGCCTCCAGCAGCTCGCCCACCTGTCCCCACTCCTGGGGCCAAGTGGATTTGGAAAAATCAAAATGAAGGTGCTGACCCTTCTTCTTTAGGCTCAAGGAAATTTTTTGTCCCGTGCTCCAGGAGCGCTCGTAGTGGAGGTCCTCATCGGCAAAGGTAGCAAAGTAGGGCTTCAGAAAGTCGGCGTGGCTTTTGAGGAACTTGGAGATCTCAGGCTTGCGAATTTTTGGAAACCCGCCCTCACCAAAAAGGTGAGTGAGCTTTAGCTGGATCCATAGCAGGTGATGGAAGCTTCGGGTCAGATCCTGAAAGCTCTGGGGATCCATAAGATCCTCAAGCTCGCTGAGCATATTGCCTTCATCGGCAAAGTTGCGCGAGAGGTACACGGGAGGGAGGCTGTGGTCCGTTTCGGGGAAGAAATCTAAAGTCAGACGCTCTACAAAAAACAGGTTCTGACCTAGGGCCGACTTGGGGAAAATCATAACAAGGGCCGCCTCTCCGCTATGAGCCAGCAGGGGCTTTCCTTTGATGAGCAGTATATCCCCTGAGAGAATCTCTAAGTAGGGCAGCAGCTCCCCCAGCACGTGGTGGGCGTCGTAACGGTCCATGGGAAAGGTGGGCGTGTGATAAAGAAGCGACAGATCCTCACTTAAAAGAGACCACCTTCCAGGGCTGGGCATAAAGGCTTTAAGAGCTCTGATAACCCGCGCCAGAGTCATAGGTTTTGCTCCGCAAAATGAACTTCGGTCAGAGAGCTATCGCCCGCTTCAAATCCCCTGGGGGCAGGACTGGGCGCGTACTTGAAAAAGATCTCGCTCAGCGGCCCTTCTACCAAGCAATCATCTGAAGTTCGCAGACCCTCCACCAGCCAGTAGATATCCTCAAGCAAGCTTTGCAAAAGGGGCAGTGTGGCCACCTGGGGCTCTTTCATGTTGAAGAAGGTTCTTAAGCCGTCTTGAAGCCTTGTGGAATCCTGCTGGGTGGCTGCAAGGGGAAACTTTGCGTGCTGGAGTAAAATGTCCATGACTGTTGGGCGCGCGTTGAGACTGAAGGCCACGGGCAAATGCAAACTACCGTCCAGGTCCGGCACAAGATCCAGATGCGGGTCTACCTTAAAGCTGTGAAAGGGCTGAAGCTGAAGGGGCTGAGATCTCCAGACACCGAGGGAGTCACGGTAGGAAAAATAAAAATTTTCCCATCCCAGAAAAAGGTGGTTGTCTGATTTTTGGTTGGCCCTACTTAGGTGATCTGAAAGAGCCTGCGGAAGGCCAAGTAGCGGCGAGTGCAGCCCCGGCTGAGGCCCCTCACTTGTGAGAGTGAGCGGCTTAAGGTGGCTCTGGGACCTAAAAAAAGCCTCAGTCTCTTCAACTAACTTTTCTTTAAGATAAAGATCGGCGATAGCTGCGCCCCAGGAGAGCACCTCATCCTCATCGCTGGAGACCTTGAGCACGTGCAGCTTACCTGAGCCTTCAGGCAAAGATTTTAAGAGCTTAAAATGAGCCTCAGAGGGCTCGTCAAAAAACCACAGTGTAGGGGAGTCTAAATCTGTGTCAGGATTCCAATCCGAGAACTCCACTCGCTCGGTGGTATTTAACAAAGCGGCCAGCCAGCTGGGACGGTGAGCTCCCGCCGAGGTCTGAAGACCAAGCCAATCTTTGAAGCCGTCGGGAAACACCAAAGTTAACTCGGGCCCCAGATGCTGATTGAGTTCTAGTTCCAAATCACTTGCACTGACGGCCACCTGGCCCGCACTGTCAGCAAAGATCGCCCCAGCCACTGTTTGCCACGCATGCCGAGGTGCCCAATGCAGCTGCCCATCCTTTGCGATTTGAACGAAATTTATATGAAAGCTTAGCGATAAACTCATAGGTCCCTTGAATCTTAGGGGCAGGGTTGCTAAAGGGTGTTATCTCTCCTCATTAGCAAGGTTGTCATGAATTGGGAAGTTTCTAAAGAAATTGAAACCCTTGTACCCTATGCCCCCGGTAAGCCCATTGAGGAAACCAAGCGGGAGTTGGGTCTGGATCATGTGGTCAAACTGGCGAGCAATGAAAATGCCCTGGGGCCGAGCCCAAAGGTTTTAGAGGCGCTCCGCGCCGCCCTGGGTGAAATTCATCGCTACCCAGATGCCTCAAGCTACGCTTTGACACAAAAACTGAGTTCTCGTTTGAAGGTTCCGGCGGACCGTCTCGTGATCGGCAACGGCTCTAATGAGCTGATAGATTTGCTCATTCGCGTGTTCTGCCGTCAGGGCGAGAGCATCCTAGTAGCCGATAAGAGTTTTATTGCTTACAAGATTTGCGCTCAGGCTGCTGGGGTGAGCACCCAGGTCGTTCCCTTAGAAGAGGGCTTTAAGATGCCCATTTCAGGGCTTCTTGAAGCTATTCAGCAAGACACCCTGGGAAAACTAAAGATCCTGTTTCTACCCAATCCCAACAATCCAACGGGCACGTATTTTAATACGGAAGAGCTGCGGAAGATTTTAGAGGCCACCAAGGGCCGCGATAACTTCATGGTGGTGCTGGATGAAGCCTACAATGAATTTGTCAGAGCAGATGATTACTCC
>CAYRIE010000222.1:1306-2895 GCA_964424215.1 uncultured Pseudobdellovibrionaceae bacterium | reverse complement strand
CGCTCCGGACTTTACCTCAGCAGGTGCTCACTTTGACCCTACAGGAACCAACCAGCACGGTGCCCACGACGCTGAAGACTCTCATCTAGGCGACCTTGGCAACCTCACCGCCAACGATAAGGGGCTTGCCTCAAAGACGGTCACCGTAAAGGGCGCCACTACCACACAAGGCTCGACCAACTTTGTGGGTCGTGCCCTGATTCTGCACGTGGGACCTGATGACTTTACGACCCAGCCCACGGGCGCATCAGGTGCGCGTTTGGTTTGTGCCGTGATCAACACTCCTGATGAAGCTCAGCTCAAAGAGTGGAAAGAGGGCTGGAAAGAGCGCGGCGGCAAAAAGGGAGTGAAAGGTTGGAAGAAAGAAAAGCGCGGCGACCAGCAGCAGCAGCGAGATCCTCAATGGGATGGCGGTCCTCAGGAAAAAGAGCAAACCGCACCTCGCCCCGGACAGCCCGGCAGCACCACTAACCCGTCTATCTAAGGCTCCAAGCAGGGGGCACCTTTGAGGTGCCCTAGCTGGCTCTTATTTTAAGGAATTCAAAGAGTCTTTCACGGCAGGCGTAGCAAAGTCCCACACCGTGGATCCATCTTTAGCCTGAATAGCTAAGAGTCTATCACGTTCATCTTCAGGCACTGCCCTAACCATAGCCTCAACAAGCTCTGGCAGATCTCTGAAAGCAGCCCACATAAGTCCCGTTCGTCCTCTATCATCTGTGACAAAAAGGAAGTCCGTCCTCTGATCCTCGGGCATGGTCTCGATAAAGTACTTAGCAAGCTCCACCTTATCGTTGATGGAAGCTAAGATCAGCGCGGTCGCTCCGTTGCGGCGAGTGTCTGCCAAAAATCTCACCCGCTCCTCAGGCGTGAGCCGGCCTAGCAGGTACTGTGAGGGGCCACTCTCATCGCGAAGCCCCAGGGCTGCCGTCATAAGGGCTGTTGTGCCGTCGGCAGCTTTATGCGTAATGTAGGCGGACCTTTGATCCGCGGGCAGACTCTCAACCAGGTACTGCACCAGCTCCAGATTGCCGCTCAGTGTAGCCTCTAGGAGCAAAGTCCATCCTTCCCCGTCCGTTCCCGTGATCAACTCGATGCGCTCACTTTCAGAGACGGACTCAAACATATACTGAATCACATCCATATAGCCGCTATGAGCTGCGTACCACAAAGGGTCGGAGTAAAAGCTCTGCCGGTTCTCAAAGTCATAGTAGAACCAAGCAAACTCGTTAGAATTTTCAGTCTGGGCAGAAGCTGGAAGGCTCAAAAGGAAGGCAAATCCGATAGCTAACAAGGATCTTAAGATCATATCTCTCCCCTCAACAGGTGGGCTCCAAAAGCGACGGAACCTTTTAGGGCCGGAATATAACACAGCATGTCAGCTTCGGGCCGCCAAAAGCAGCCCATAGTGAGGCCACGAAAGCCAAACCTCGCTAAATGGCCGCTCATCCCGTACTTGGTAAAATTTACATGGATTTAAGGGGAAAAGATGGGCGCCGCCGATCGCGAGTTCCTACTACAGCAAGTTCTCACCTAAGGCCTTTAGATTTTCCATCCCTTATGATCGAAGAACTCACCATAGGTTTTAAGAG
>CAYRIE010000222.1:0-1206 GCA_964424215.1 uncultured Pseudobdellovibrionaceae bacterium | reverse complement strand
GGCCTTTAGATTTTCCATCCCTTATGATCGAAGAACTCACCATAGGTTTTAAGAGCCTCCTGGATCTTGGCTTTTCCCTCTGGGTACTCTCCGTGCTTGAATTTTTCAGCGCCTACTAAAATAACGGCCAGCACCGGATGAAGTGCCGCATCGGGCTTGGGCTCAAGGTTGCAGTTCTCAAAGATGTCTTGAACCACGGCTATGACCTTATCGCCGTACTCAGCAACCTGTTTCTTGCTCTTCTTTTGGCCCTCAACTTCACTAAGGAGGACGGGAAACTTCTCCATCCGAACGCGAAGATCCTCATCGGGCTTATACTTCGTGGCAGGTCTTTTAAGTTGGGACAGCTCTTGCTGAGGTTCTCCATGAGAATGATCGTGGGAATGATCGTGAGCATTATCACCGTGAGAATGATTGTGGGCCAGGGCCAGCGGCAGAACCAGGAACACAAAAGAAATTATAGCTAATCTCATATCTTCTCCTCCAAAAAAGCTGATTCCACGCTGGGGCGGCGGGAAGCCGTCGATGGAGGTGGTGGAGGAATTCGAATCCCCGTACGCGGATTTGCAGTCCGCTGCCTAACCACTCGGCCACACCACCTTAGGCAGAATCTTAAGCTAGTATCGAGAGATGAACGCTGTGTCAATTTTTAGCTGATGCCCCTCCACTTATATGCAGCTGGCCATCCCGCCCCTCCCCGTGCTGCACAACTAAAACCTTGACCCCCACGGTGAGCCGCGAAAGCTTGAAGAGGGGGATCTAAAAAAGGGGGGATTATGAAGAGTGCATTTGTCGTCTTGAGTTTGTGTCTCATGATGGGCTGTCACGAAGGGAATCAGCCCTGGAGAGGTGGACTGAAGGCTCATGAAAACTTGACCATCAAAAACTCTGAGGAAAAGATTCTTATCTCTGAAGGCATGGAGCTTGAAGCCACACTTACGGCTCCACCGAATCAGCCTGCAACCCTAAGCCTGCGCGGAAAAGAGCTGGCCGTAAAACTTGCTATTCCCCTACCCGCCGGAGAGCTGACCTACGGAAAGACTGTTGAGCTCAGAGATTTTGGCCAAGACTTTGATTTACGGGTGCATCCGGAGCTTCAAAAAATTTCTGATCCCGCGCGCACCCGCTATGAGGCCTGCTCCGAGTATAAGTATCACTGCGGATGGCAGTGGAAAGAGGGTCAGTACCAACACACCTGTGAACACC
>CAYRIE010000221.1:0-2907 GCA_964424215.1 uncultured Pseudobdellovibrionaceae bacterium | reverse complement strand
CGATGCTGGCGTTGAACTCGGGAAACTCGCGCACGGTGGCCACCAAAGCCTTCATCACAAAAGGCATATAGGTGATCTTTACATCGATCTGTTTTCCGTAGTCTTTGAGCTCTTCTCTCATGGCCACAAGGTTTGTGACGTTGGCCTCGTCCATCAGCGTGAAGTGGGGCACGATGTGTTTAGCCATCTGCATGTTCTCAGCGATCTTTTTGCGAATCCCGCGCAGCGGAACGCGCTCTTCGAGCTCTCCATCCCATGTGGGTACGGAGGCCTTGGGGAAGGAGGGAGATTTGGCGGAAGCAGCTCCCGTAGAGCCTTGAGCCAAAACATCCTCTCTTGTGACTCTTCCTGCCAGGCCTGTGCCCTTTAGGTTGTTGATATCAACCGACATCTCTCTAGCAAGACGGCGCGTAGATGGAGTCGCTAACACTGATACTTCAGCGGGGGCGGGGTAAATATCCATGCCGCCACCTGAGGGAGCAGCTTTGGGCGCTGGGGCCGCAGCAGGTTTTGCTGCAGCTGCGGGCGCGGGAGCTGGCGCTTCAGCTTTGGGAGCTGGCTGAGTAGAGGCTCCTCCTGCTTCCAGCGTTAAAAGAGTGGACTCTACGGCGACCACATCGCCCGGCTCAAACTTAAGCTCTTTGACCTTGCCGTTGAAGGGAGAGGGCACTTCCACCGTGGCCTTGTCCGTCATCACTTCCGCCACCGGCTGATCTTCTTTCACCTCATCGCCAATGGCCACGAGCCACTGCACCAATTCACCTTCAGTGACACCTTCGCCGATTTCAGGCAATTTCACATCTTGAGTCGCCATCTTCTTACTCCTGCAAATTGATGCGCTCGCCTTGAGCTTGCTGCGCGCGCCGTTGTTTTTCTACCAAGCCCTTCATAAAAAATTCACCCGCTCTATAGGAGCTGCGAACCAAAGGACCGCTGGCACAATAGAGAAATCCTAACTCTAGAGCGCGATCCTGCCATTCTTTAAATTTATCGGGGGTTATAAATTCCTGAACCTTAAGCAGCTTGCCTCGCGGCTGCAGATACTGACCGAAGGTGATGATGTCACAGTTCACGGACCTTAGATCCTTCATAGTCTGAAGAATCTCCTCATCGGTCTCGCCTAAGCCCAGCATCAATGAGGTTTTCGTGTAGCGAGTGGGATCAACGAACTTCACATGCGCCAGGGAATCAAGCGACTGGCGGTAGCCGGCCCTGGGGTCGCGCACTCTGCGCTGCAAACGCTCCACAGTTTCTACGTTGTGGGCGTAAACGTCGGGACGCGCTCTTGCGAGTTTGGCAATCAGCTCTTTTTCACCGCGGAAATCAGGAGCTAAAACTTCAACAATCAGCTTAGGGTCATTTTTTTTGATAACCTCTACGGTTTTGGCAAAATGTCCTGAGCCCTGATCCTCTAGATCATCACGATCCACGCTGGTCAAAACAACGTACTCAAGGCCCATCTGGGCAATGGCCCATCCAACCTTTTCAGGCTCTTCGTTATCCAGCCATCCCTTGGGGTTGCCAGTTTTGACCGCGCAGAATTTGCAGCCGCGGGTGCAGGTATCACCCATTAACATGAAGGTGGCGGTGCCACCGTCCCAGCACTCTCCTATATTAGGACACTGGGCCTCTTGGCACACGGTAGGCAGCTTTAGCTCCTTGAGCATCTCTTTGATGCGGAAGTAGCTGGGTTGTGAAGGAGCAGACACCTTCAGCCATGAGGGTTTAGGTGCCCTCGCAACAGTCTTGGGTCCGCCAACGCCGGTCGTCATAACGTCACTTCCTGGTAAGACCCTCAGGTTTTAAAGCTTTAGGGGATATCTTGCAAGCTTAAGTCCGGGGCTCGACAGAGCCAGAAACCCTTTACAAACCACCGCAGCTGAGGCTCCATGGCCTTCAGAAAAGGAGGCAGGCGAGTGAAATTTCCGCAGGCACTGGAAGAAGTTCAATTTTTGCGAAGATATAAGCGGTTTTTTGCCGATGTCGAACTCTCCTCTGGGGAGGTACTGACCGTCCACGTGCCCAACACTGGCTCACTTAAAGGGCTTATAGAAAAGCCCTGTGCTGCCATGATATCGCGCAATGATTCACCTAGCCGCAAACTCAAGGGCACTTTGGAGATGCTGCGCGCCGAATCCTCCTGGGTCGGCGTCAACACTCAAACTCCTAACATTTTGCTGCGCGAAGCCCTCACCGAACAGAGCCTGCCTCACCTCAGAAGTTGGGCTCATTTTCAACCGGAAGTGCCGCTCCACGAGAAAACGCGAGTGGATTTTGTGCTTCATCAGGGCGCAGGAAAGCTCTCCTCCAGTCACTTTGCCGGCCCCCACGCTGAAAGCTACCATCTGATTGAGGTGAAAAACGTCACCCTCGCTGAAGGCTCAGGGGCGCTTTTTCCGGACGCACCGAGCGTGCGAGCGCTCAAACATATTCACGATCTGATGGAGCAAAAGAAAAAGGGCGCAAGCGTTGAGATGCTTTATGTGATTCAGAGGGAGGATGTGGACAGCTTTGGGCCCGCTCACGAAATAGACCCCAGCTATGCTGGGGCCCTTCAGAAAGCTTTTAAGGAAGGTCTTCAGATCACAGCTCTTATGTGCGAGCTGACGGCCTCTGAGATTCGGCTGAAGCCAGAACCTCTAAAGCTCAAATGGTGATCAAGAACCCTTTAGGTGCTGATCGATGATTTGCTTAAAGTCCTCAGCGGGGTAGGCACCCTTAAGGGAAACGCCGTTGATCAGGTAGCCAGGTGTCCCAGTAAAGCCAAACCCTTCAGCTTCTGTGCGGTCAGCTTCAATGATTTCTTCCACTCTGTCGGTTTTGGCAGCGGCTTTAACTTTGGCCAGATCCACACCCTTCATGTTCTTAACTTTATTGTCCAAGAAGCGCTCGCCCTCGGCCAAATCC
>CAYRIE010000220.1:0-2908 GCA_964424215.1 uncultured Pseudobdellovibrionaceae bacterium | reverse complement strand
CCACGCGGCCGCACTGCACCCCGACCCCGCGGTGGAGCAGTGGGCCGCGCTGCTGCACACCTTCGTAGACGGTCTCGCCTCGCAACTGGTGACCACCCCTTCGCAGCTGCCGCCCGAGGCGGCCAGGGGCCTCCTGCGGGCGTTCCTCGGTCATGTGCCCACGACCTGACGCCCGGCGCGACGAAACGGAGCGGCAGGCGATGACGCGCGAGTAGTTGCATGAAACCTCTCCGGGCCGGTCAAAGAGTGGCCGTGAGTTTAGGCCGGAGACGATAACGTGAGTGCGGCTCCAAAGCTTGCGCCGCTTCAGGTCTCGGAAGAGTTCCCCAAGAGCTTCGTTCACCTCTTCGAGCTGCCCCTCATAGCTTCTCTCTCGAGGAAGACCAAGTGAGTCCACCGTCTCAGCCTCATGAAATAAAAGGTCTGGCACATAAAACACAGAGAAGAAGCCTTCTTTTCGTTGGCTGTTAAGGAGCTTAGTGAAAGTCGCCAGATTGTCTTTTAAGGGTGTAAAGAGTCGGCCTCGGTGAAGCGGAACGTGATCCTCAAAGACTTCAAACCCCTGAGAGAGCCCACTTTTGCGAAAAACAGGGGCCCCGCCTGAAAACATCCAGGTGTGAAGCCCCTGATCCCAGGCTGCTTCACTGAGCACCTTTAACTCCGATGACAAAAAGCTCTCAGCACCCGCACCCGTTCCATGAACTTCAGGGGAGCTGGCCGTAAAAAAAGAGGCTAGTGCTACGGGGCTTAGCGGAGAGTTGGTGTAGGCGTGGCTGAACTGGACGGAGTCTTCGCAGAGCACCTGAAGACCTGAGCCTGGCTGGTAATCCCTCTCCCGTCCACAGGAGACGGCATCAAAGCCTAGATCCTCGATAAAAATAAAGAGGAAGTTTTCTTGGTTCGCGTCGAGCCACTGACAGGACGGCAGAGCCAGCATGACTAAGCTGCAACACACCAAAACTGTGAACCGGCGCCTGGCTGCTTTTAAAGGGCTCTTCATCACGGACTTCCCTTGACCTCGTTGCAATCAGTCAAGGATAATCCAGAAATCGTTTTTTCTCAAACGGGAGGCCGTCCTTGGACTTTGAAAAACTCTTTGCCGCAGCTCAGATGGGTGCCAACGCGATTCTTTGGCTCCTGTTCGCCCTTAGCGTGATCAGCCTGGCTATGATCTTTGAGAGATGGTTAGCCCTTCGCAAAGTCCGACGCAAAAGCGATCACATGCGAGGACGCGTTCATGAGGTCTTGCAAACCAACCAACTGGAAGACGTAGAAATTCTCAGCCAGGACCGCTCCTCCCTTGAGGGCCGCGCTCTCAACTACGGATTGCGCCACGTCCAGAAAAACGGCACCGAAGGGCTCGAAGAAATCATGACCAGCTTCACCCTGAACGAAAAGCCTGAACTTGAAAGAAATCTTAGCTTTCTGGCGACCGTAGGGTCCAATGCCCCCTACATTGGTCTGCTGGGGACAGTGCTTGGAATCATGAAGGCCTTTGATGATCTGGCGGCCACAGGCGCCAACGATGCCGTCCTCACAGGTATTGCCCACGCCCTTACCGCAACCGCCGTAGGCCTCTTGGTGGCGATCCCAGCTGTGGTGGCTTACAACGCATTT
Source organism: uncultured Pseudobdellovibrionaceae bacterium (assembly GCA_964424215.1). Classification (GTDB taxonomy): domain Bacteria; phylum Bdellovibrionota; class Bdellovibrionia; order Bdellovibrionales; family JAGQZY01; genus CAYRIE01. The sequence goes on along the minus strand of CAYRIE010000220.1, from coordinate 1,291 downwards.
AACAAACAAGTGAAAAACATATTGCAAAGTATCGACTCCGCCAAAGAGCTTGCCGTGGCTTACGCCAAAACCATAGGGAAAAAACGTGGCAGCGCGAACGTCTAACGACGATGAACAAATAGCCGAGATCAACGTCATCCCGTTGGTGGACGTGATTCTGGTTGTACTGATCATTTTCATGGTGACTGCACCCATGGTGCTAAGGCCCTCTATTGAAATCAATTTGCCTAGGGCCGCCACAGGGGAAGAGGTCCAAAGCGCCTCTCAGCCCCTGAACATCACGCTGACCCCCCAAGGTGCCCTCTACCTTAACGGAGAGGTCACAAGCCTTGAGCGGCTGCAAGAGCAAATCCAAGAGCAGGTGGTCTTAGACCCTGACACACCGGCCATCTTCTACGCCGATAAAACTGTGACACTGGATAAGTTCACCGAGGTTGTAGATGTGGTCCGAAAGGCCGGAGTTAAGAAGGTCGCCTTCAGCATCGATCAGGGAGCCCCTTAAGAAGCCCCTTCGCCGAGTCTACGGGCGAATTCCAGGGCCCACTTGCTTTGCAGCTCTTCGCGGCTCACCTTCTCCCCTAGCACGAACTCAAGACTTGCCATGGTGTCCTGTGAAAAACCACAGGGAACAATGCCCTGAAAGGCATTTGCATCCTCGTAAAGGTTCAGGGCTATACCGTGATAGCTCACCCAGTTTTTAACAGCAATCCCAATGGAGGCGAGCTTTAGATTGCCAGTCCAGACGCCGGTGAAATGAAGCTTTCCGGAAGTCGTGAACTTTTCAGGCTCCGCTGGAGCGGCCTGGCTCTGAAGGCCAAACATCTCTTGAAGAACTGCTGAGGTGACCTCGGAAAGAAACTTTAAATAGTGATGAAGATCCTTGGTGCGAAGGCCCGGATAACTTTTAGCTAGATCCAAGATCGGGTAGACCACCATTTGGGAGGGGCCATGATAGGTCGCCCGCCCGCCGCGTGAGGTTTTAAATGAGGGACCTGTCCAGCCGCGAAGGTCCTCTGGCTGGGTGGACCTTCCGCAGGTGACGCTAGGGGGATGAGAGCAGAAAAACAGGGTGCTCGGCGCCTGACCGCCGATCACTTCAGCCACTTTCTTTAGCTGAACCTCTTCGGCTTCCAGGTAGCTCAAAAGACCTAGATCAATGACTTCCATCAGTTGGCCAGCGGCCTCGTCCCGTTGGAAGATCGACTCAGAGGTTTTTGAATGATGTGAATAGCATGCCCCAAGGCCGCCTCAGCAGCTTCCATCATGGTCTCACCTAAGGTGGGATGAGGAT
>CAYRIE010000219.1:0-2922 GCA_964424215.1 uncultured Pseudobdellovibrionaceae bacterium | reverse complement strand
CTTTGGTGGCGCTGGGTCCAGTCCTGGCAAACCTTTTTGATTTCAGCAAACGTGGGTGAGGTGATTTTGCCCTGGCCTAGGTTGGATTCTGCCACCATAGCGCTCATTTGCTGAACACGCTCTCTGCTGGGTGGATGGGTGCTCATGGCATCGGCAAAGGCTCCCACGAGACGGTTGCTGGAGCGTTTAGCTTCGTTCTCCATTTGAAGAAGTTTTTCGTAGAAGTTCCCCACGTGGTTTTTGTCGTAAGAGGCCACCGTGCTGGTGCGAAATCCGATGCGATCAGCTTCCATCTCATCTTCGCGGGAGTTGGCCATAAAGCCATACTTCTGGATCAGCAGTCCGCCAAATCCACCCGCAGCGGCGCCGTAGGTGGCAATTCTCTCCAGACATTGGCGATCGTCCTTGGAGCAAATAGCACTGCCCAGGCCGTAGCCCAACAGGCCTCCTAATAATCCTCCGCCGACGGCGTACATCCACGACTTGCTCTCCGCCTTTTTAGCCACCTCCATGCGCTCGGCCGTGTGGCGCGCCATGATATGGCCCACCTCGTGGGCGACCACCCCGGCCAATTCGGCTTCGGTGTCGGAGGCGGCGATCAGGGGGGCCGTAACGAACACTGTCCCGGCAGGGAGCGCAAAGGCGTTAATGGCGGGGGTGGCAACAACGGTGAAGTTATAGCGGTAGGGGTTGCCCTCAAGTTGGTTCTTCCGGGTGATCTCAGCGCCCAGCTGACGGATGTACTGCTGGGTTCGATCGTGGGGAAGAGGAGGGTAATCTTTCCTTAATTGAGGGAGCACTTCCTCGGTCAGCTTGACCTCATCGGCCGGCGTCAGCGAGATCTCTTGACCTGTATTGTCACCTTCCCGATACCGGGTTTGGGGCGTGCTGGCGCAGGCCGCTAGAAGGAAGGGGAGGCTGCCTAGAAAAGCTCTCCTTGAGGTCGATGTGGCTATAATAGCTTTTAGCTCTCGCTCCAGATTCTCTACGGCCTGATCGTTCATAAAAGACTCCTCTTGAGATGGCCCTAGTTTACACCTGACAGGGGATCTGAATCAACCAGCCCTCAAGTCCTGAGGCGGTTTCGCTCTGCTTCACGTACAACTCTCCACAGGCGAAGTTGACTCCCTATGGCCCGCAGTTTAGCTTGGACGCCAAATTGTAAAAGCTTAAAGGAGTCTTCAGTGAAAACCCACAGGGTCCGCGTTTACGCCTCTAAAGAAGAATTACCCCGCAACGAACAGCTGGCTTGGAAAATGGCCGAAGTGGCTACGGACCCCACCAGCATCTCTAAAGATGTCGAAGAGATGGTGATCAACCGAATCATCGACAACGCCTCGGTGGCCATAGCCGCCGCCAACAGACGACCTGTGGCCAATGCCAGGTCTCAGGCCCTCTGTCATCCTCGGGTCAGCCAAGGAGCTACGGTTTTTGGTATGCCCAACGATCAGAAGTTCTCGGCTGAATGGGCTTCCTGGGCCAACGGCACTGCAGTTCGTGAGCTGGATTTTCATGACACTTTTCTGGCTGCTGATTACTCCCACCCCGCAGATAACATTCCTCCTATTTTAGCGGTCGCTCAGCAGGTGGGAAGAACAGGTCAAGACCTTCTCCGCGGCATCGTTGCTGGCTACGAGCTTCATGTGAACCTTGTTAAAGGCATCTGTCTTCACGAATTCAAAAAAGATCATATCGCTCACCTGTGCCCCGCGCAGGCTGGCGGCATTGGAGCTCTTTTAAACCTTCCGACCGAGACCGTTTACCAGGCGATTCAGCAGGCCGTGCACGTGTCCTTCACCACGCGTCAGTCGCGTAAGGGTGAGATCTCAAGCTGGAAGGCCTATGCTCCAGCCCATGCCGCCAAGCTGGCCGTAGAGGCTGTGGATCGCTGCATGCGCGGTGAGCAGTCCCCTAGCCCTGTCTATGAAGGCGAAGATTCCGTGATCGCCTTCATGCTGGGCGGAAAGGATGCCAGCTACGAAGTGCCCTTGCCCGAAAAAGGCGAGGCCAAGCGAGCTATCCTTGAAACCTACACCAAGGAGCATTCAGCTGAGTACCAGTCCCAGGCTCTGATCGATTTGGCCTTTAGACTTCGCGATAAAATCAAAGATTTTGAAAAGATCAAAGAGATCGTTCTTCACACCTCCCACCACACTCACTATGTGATTGGAACAGGAGCTGGCGATCCGCAGAAGATGGATCCTAAAGCCTCACGCGAGACTCTGGATCACAGCATTATGTACATCTTTGCTGTGGCTCTTGAAGATGGCAAATGGCACCACGTTGACTCCTACCTGCCAGAGCGTGCCGGCCGTCCTGAGACCGTCAGGTTGTGGCACAAAGTCAAAACGGTGGAAGATCCCAAGTGGACCAAGGCTTATCACGATCCGGATCCCAATAAAAAATCCTTTGGCGCCCGCGTGGAAGTGATCTTCCAAGACGGCACGAAGGTGGAAGATGAGATCTTTGTAGCCAACGCTCACCCTGCGGGAGCTCGGCCCTTTAAGCGCGAAAACTATATTGAAAAGTTTGACACCCTCACCTCCGGAATCATCACACCACAGGAGCGCGATCGCTTTTTGGGTCTGGTGACCAGGCTCTCTCAACTGACGGCCCAGGAACTTTTGGAGCTGAACGTACAGATTCCCCTTGAGAAGCTAGTGAACTCAGAGCGGGATCAGAGAGGTGTGTTCTAAGTGCTCTTTGAAACCACAAACCCCTATGAGAAGCGTAAGAAGTTTAAGGCTCAGCTCGCGTCGGGAAATCTGCTGAGATTTCCGGGCGCCTTTTCTCCGCTGGTGGCTATGCTAGTTGAGCAGATTGGCTTTGAGGGGGTTTATGTTTCAGGAGCCGTTCTCTCCAACGATTTGGGCCTCCCTGATATTGGGCTTACAACCCTTACGGAAGTGGCCGGTAGAGGAC
>CAYRIE010000218.1:0-2948 GCA_964424215.1 uncultured Pseudobdellovibrionaceae bacterium | reverse complement strand
CATTGCCGCTCAGGCGGAGTCGGCACGTATCAAGCGGAGGGTGCTACGCAAAATCTTCCATGAGGAGGATCATCCTTGGGGAGATCTGCTGGCGAGCTTTAAATTTGGAGTGCTGCTTGAGTTTTTAGAGGAACTCCGCGGAGCCCCGCCAGGTGAGACGCCGTGGGTGCAGTTAACATCTACCGATCAGGAGAAAATCAGTCGAAAGAGGGCCAGGGCTCTGGCTCAAGAGCTTCATGGAATCTCAAAAGGCCTTCAGGCTGTCGACCCCTCTCCGGACTGGCTCCAGTTGGCTGAGCAGCTAAGGGGTGTGGCTGAAGTGCTGGAATCTTCTGACGCTTGGGCCGATCTGCGGGAGGAGCTCAAGAGCAGATGGCCCGAAGTGCGCAAGCCACGCCTATCTAAAAATACCGCTGTGGAAGTAAAAACTCTGTCAGATCAGTTCCAAGCACTTAAGGACGACGTTGCCAAACTGCTAGAGCCCAGTTACGACCCCAAGTACTGGCGGCAGCTGGATGAGGCTTACACTCTTTTCAGCAGCCTAGCTCTTGAGTACGACCGAGAGCTGCAGCGGGAGCTCATCCTGCACTCAAAAGTTCTGCTGGAGGATTTGGAGATCATGTCTTACCGCCTCATCCAAGATCACCCGGCTGCAGCTGAAGACTTCGGGTCCCGCTGGGACTACTGGCTCATTGATGAGTATCAGGACACGAGCCCCGTTCAGGTGAAAGTTCTCAAAGCGTGGATTCAGCAAAGCCCCATATACGTAGTTGGCGACCCCCAGCAGAGCATCTACCTTTTCAGAGGTGCCCGCCGGGAGGTGTTTTTTGAAATGTGGGAGCAGGCCACCCAGTCAGGTGAGACGCTCTCTTTAAACAAGAACTACCGCTCTGATCCGGAGCTACTTGAGTTCATCAACGCATCCACTCAAGCCATGTCGGGCTTTGATGTCATGGAGCCCAAGGAGCCGCCAGCTCCGAGAGAGTGGGTGGCGGCCTTGATGCCCGCGCCATCGGAAGAGGAGCAGTGGCTGAAAGTCAAAGCCGAGCTTCTAGATCTTTTAGAAAATCAAAAGGTTCGCCCTGATCAAATATGTATCCTCATGCGAACGCGCAAGGACCTGAAGGAATTTGCTGAGAAACTTAAGGAGTCTGGGTTCCCTTATGTGATCACGGGCGGGGCGTCTTTTTTAGGGCGGCGAGTGATCCGGGATGTTCTCTCCTTTATGCGCTTTTTGCTCAATCCGTGGGATGACCTCAATCTGGTGGAGCTTCTAAGATCTCCTTGGCTGGCCTACTCAGATGTTGAGCTGCAGCAGTTGGCTCATTTAAAGGGCTCTAGCCTTTGGAGCAAGATGAAGGACGGAAGCTCTGACCAGGCTCAAATGCTCAGAGAGTTTCTTGAGCGCCGAAGCGAAGCGGATCTTTCAGCCTTAACCTTTGAGTTCTGCCAGCGGCAAAAGGTCTTTGCGACGGCTGGGTACATGGACTCTAGCGGGACCCGCGAGGCCAACCTCTTTAAAATATTTCATCACATTGAAGGCTACCTTAAGCGTCCGGGTGTGAACCTTCTGGAAGTCTTCTCGGAAGCCAAGTCCTATGCTCTGGATCAGGATCAGCCCGAAGCTGACGCACTTTCCACCTTGGAGCCCAACCGGATTCGCCTGATGACCTATCATATGGCTAAAGGCCTTGAGTCCGATTATGTTTTCCTGCCTCATCTGCATCGAGCCCAGCGTGTGGACAGTTGGAAGAGCATGACCACGCACGAGGAGCTGGGACAGTGGGGCTTCCGCATGAATTTTGAGGACTCTGAAGGGGCGGTGGCTCACCCAGCCGAGCTCGACTGGATGGAAGAGCTGGGCCTGCGCCAACGAGAAGAAGAGTGGCGGGTTTTTTATGTGGGCTTAACTCGGGCCAAGAAGAAACTTTACTTGTCTTGGCTCAACTCGCGTCCGCCTTCTCAGCACGCTCCCGCTGCCCTTTACAGCTCATCACGTACCTTCCAGGGTGCGCGCTGGGTGGAAGATTTAACTGACGAAGACAAATCGAGGCTTGAAGATCAGAGGTACCGCTCTGAGAACGAGCTTTCCGGTGAGATACTAAAACCCTGGGTCTCCACCATCTCCTCGCCTGTTAAAACTAGCGTCACTAAAGAGCTTGCTGGCGATTTTCGCCCAAAAAGTATCAAGCTACTGGCCAGGGGGCTTGAAGCCAGTTTTCGGGGGGAGAAGGTCCACCGACTGTTCGAGTTGCTCAAATTTTCCGATCAGGAAACCATGACTACCTTTATGAACGCGTGGTTCGAGGGCGAGCTTAAAGAAGTGCAGTCTGCGCTGGAATTTGTACGGTCGCTAGGGGAGCCTCCTTTAAGAGAGGTTCTCGATAGCGGCCAGGCGGAATGGTCCTTTTTGGTCGGAAGGGAGGGGCAGATCATCGAGGGACAAATCGATCTATTCGGCCGCGACTCATCCGGACGTCTGTGGGTCATAGATTATAAGAGCGGCTCCTCCCGCCACAAGGACCAGGCCTTTGAGCAACTAAGTTTGTACGCTGAAGCCCTGAGGCGGTCCGGGCTGGCTCAGCCTTTAGAGACCGTTCACCTGTGTGCGCTTTTTCCGTTTGAAGCAGTTAACTTTGTGAAAGAGGTCCCTGCGTGAACCTTTTTGCCAGGTTCCTTGAGAAATGGCGCGGACTCGGGCGTGAAAGCCGGGTGCTTACGCACGGCGGACTTTTCTTCTCTCTTGGCCTGATGATCATGGGTATCGGACTTCAAACGGTTTTGGTGACCATGACCGGTCAGCAGGCCGGCTTCTCCACTCAGGCCCTTGGCTTTATCGCCTCCTCCTATTTTGTGGGATATCTATTTGGAAGCCGGCTGGTGGTGCAGCTGATTTTGGGTGTGGCCCATATACGCGCCTTCGCAGGTCTTGCGGCGCTCGCCACCGC
>CAYRIE010000217.1:0-2970 GCA_964424215.1 uncultured Pseudobdellovibrionaceae bacterium | reverse complement strand
TTCACGGTGCTCAACACAGACCCTATGCTCCACTACTCTTTTTTTGAGCGCTTCAATCAGCTCTCCTATCACCACTGGGTTCGTGAGGTGAACACTTCCTACAAGCGGCGCCTTCACCGCGGCCAGATCATTCGCAGCGGGACCTACTCCACCATCGTTGCTGTTCTTTTAGACCGTGACGGCAAAGTGATCGACTCGGAGGTTCAGGACCGCTCTGGCATGGAAGACTTTGATCAAGCCTTTCCTAAGGCTCTATGGACTACGGGTCAAATCCCTAACCCACCTGAGGATCTGATCGATCCAGACGGCCAAGTCCGTCTGCGGCTGCTTGTGACCGTTGAGGTCCACAACAATTATCATTCACGCAATTAGTCCCCGACCTTTGCAACCGTGACGAAGGACTAAAGATCCTATCGGGTAGCTGAGAAGTGCCAAAAAAATTTGGTAGAATAAGCGGATATGGGAAAGTTTCTCGGTATCCTCAGCATAGCCCTGTTTACCACTCCAGCTTTTGCTCTTATGGAGCTTGGCTACTCCACAAGCTATAAGAAAAGTCACATCAGCGAGGACGCCTACGATGAGAGCCTTCACCACACCGGCTCTCTGGCGTATTACTTTTTTGGTTCATCAGCACTTGAGTTCAGCACCACGGTGGGAACCTCTGAGCGGGTGGTGCCCGCAGGGGCCACTAGGATAAAGCAGATCTACGATGTTTCCATTTACGGCCTTGATCTGGTGTTCAACTTTGGCGACCGTGAAACTGTCTTTGCTCCGTATATAAAAGTGGGGGCAGCCTATTTTGCCCAGAAAAAAATCACCACCTACCTTATTGACTCAACTACGGGCCTGGTGCTCGATGCCAGCTCTCCGCACACGGAAACCTCCGTCGTACCCAGCGCAGGGATTGGCCTCCGATGGAACTTCTCGCAGCGCTTGGGCCTGAGGCTGGGGCTTGACGTGTGGACCTCTCAGCCGATCGATCAAAAGCCCATCCACCTTGACATGGCCGCACGAGCGGGGCTTTCCTGGTTCCTCTAAGATGAAAAAAACGCTTCTACTTGTCGCCGCTTCTCTTCTGGCCGGGTGTCAGCTTCCCTATCTGGCCCAGTCCGCCTACCATCAAGGCAAAATCTTAGCCGCCCGCAAACCCATTCCTAAAGTTTTAGCTCAGGGCGAGCTCTCAGAGGACACCGCTCTTAAGTTAGCTCTCGTGGAGGACGTAAAGGCCTTCAGCAAAGAGCATATCGGCTTCACCTCACTTAAGAACTATTCGACTTATGTTGACCTTGGAAGACCTCACGTCTCCTATATCGTAAGCGCAAGTCCCAAAAATCAGGTCTCACCCCACCTGTGGTGGTTTCCTCTCGTAGGCCATGTACCTTACAAAGGCTACTTCACCATGGAGGCCGCCCAAAAAGAGTTTAAACGCCTTGAGAAGAAAAACCTTGATGCCTACCTAAGAGGAGTTTCCGCCTACTCCACGCTCGGCTGGTTTAAAGACCCCGTACTTAGCTCCATGGTGAGAATGCCGGTGCACAATTACGTGAACATTCTGTTTCACGAACTGACCCACGCTAATCTCTATTTAAAAAGTTCTGTGGATTTTAACGAGAAGGTGGCTACTTTCTTAGGTGACTTAGCCACTGAGAATTTTTTCATCCAGCGAGAAGGATCTGACTCTCCCACAGCCCAAAGGCTTCGTCAGGAGAATCTGGACACCTTGCTCTTTTCAGAGTTTATCACCGCGCAGATCGAACTGCTCCAGACTTGGTACCTTGAAAACCCCGCCCCCCAAGAGGAGGAGCGGCAGCTCCAGTTTGAAAAGATCCGCCAGGCCTTTTTAAATGAGCTTCGGCCCAAAATGCACACCAACCTCTACGACTATTTTGCAAGTGCGCCGATCAACAACGCCTCACTCCAGCAGAGCGCCATTTATTACGCAGATATGGCGCAATACCTCGCCCTTCACGACTCTCTAGGAGGCGACCTTAGGGCGACCTACTCTTTTCTTAAGGGCCTTGAAAAATCTAAAACCCCCGAAGAGGATTTAAACTCTAAGTTTGCTGACCTGGCGCTACCATAGCAAGAGAGCTTTTTAAGGAAGTTCTCCGCACTTTGCTCTGGCTCCAGAAGCCCTAGCACCGGATCAGCCACCCTGAGAGCTGAGCTAAGCTCAGAGCCGCCTTGAGGGGTGTTGAAAACGCGCCAGTACTCTCCCACCGTTTCATCTTGGTCTGAATGTTTCCGCTTCATACTTTCACTCCAATTTTATTCAAAGAACCCTCGCTCCATTTGCACGGGACGTGAAGATCCTCTTTTTGCAAAGAATGGCTTTCTAAAACGTCTTTTAATTTCAATATCGCATGTCGGTAATTGGCCTTGGCCGTGTCATAGGGACAGCTCATGATCTGGGCTATTTCCTTAAACGACAGATCATCGTAGATCCTAAGGCACAGAGCCTGCTTTTGCCGCTTGGGAAGCTCCTCAACGAACTGCCTGAGCACCTGTGCGATCCCAGAGCGTGCTAAGGTCACAGCCGCGCTGGGCGCAGGATTGAGAAGATGATCTTCAATCTCCATGGGCTCTTCCCGCTTGAGGCGAAGTTCGTTTCGGGCTGTGTTGATGGCGATTCTGTAGAGCCAGCTTTTAAAAGCACGACCATTGCGCAAGTTATCCAAATAGCGGTAGCTCTTAATAAAGCTCTCTTGCACGATATCTTCTGCGCGGTAGGGGCACCCCATCATACGGGTGCAAAAGGCAAGTAGGGGCCGGTAGTATCTGCGCACTAATTTTGCGAAATTTTCCGATTCCCCTCTGCTGGTCAACCCCTCCAAAAGACAATGGTCCGCTCTCATGCCTACCCTCCTTTGACACGAGTGATGAACATGAACGAGATGCTTTAACTGATGATGATGTTCAGATGACTTTGGACTTGAATGAAAGCGAGTTCCCCTCCCCGCCTCATGACTT
>CAYRIE010000216.1:0-2981 GCA_964424215.1 uncultured Pseudobdellovibrionaceae bacterium | reverse complement strand
TTTCACCCCCCATGTGGACACAGGTGACTTTGTTGTTGTGATCAATGCTGATAAAGTGGCATTGAGCGGAAACAAGTGGCTGGATAAGTCTTACTACCGACGCTCTAGATACTTTGGCTCCGTTAAGGAGACCTCAGCCCAAGAGATGCTCGAAAAGGACCCCGAGTTCATCGTTACAGAAAGTGTGCAAGGCATGCTTCCCAAAACGAAGCTTGGGAAAAAAATGATTCAAAAGCTGAAGGTTTATGCTGGTGCTGATCATCCTCACCAAGCTCAACGACCCGAAGCCCTCACCCTTGAGAAAAGGTAATACGAATGGCTGCAGCTAAACCCGCCAAAAAAGTTTACTACGCCACCGGAAGAAGAAAAACGAGTGCAGCTCGTGTATTCATCGAACCGGGCGCCGGCGAAATCACTGTCAACGGCCGCAAGCCGGAGGACTACCTCGCTGTTCCGTCTTCGCGCGTTCATGCTCTTGAGCCTTTGACCAAAGCTGAAGAAAAAGGCCGCTTCAACTGCCGCATCACTGTGGCTGGCGGTGGTCCCAACGGGCAAGCCGGAGCCATCCGTCATGCTCTTGCCAGAGCCCTTGTTAACTTCGATGAAGAACTTCGTTCACTGTTCAAAAAAGCTGGTTTTTTAACCCGCGATTCCAGAGCTGTTGAGCGTAAGAAGTACGGCTTACACAAAGCCCGTAAACGCCCACAATTCTCCAAGCGTTAATTTCTCTGGGTGCCAGATACTCTTTGGCACCGCTTCCTTCAGAACCCTTATAGTTATGTAGGGCAGCATTCTGTGCTGCTCTGTTGATCTTGATGTGTGCTACTTGCGCAAAGCCCAGATATCTGCACTTTGGCACCCGGCAGGCGTGGCCGGTATCGTGCAATGGTGCCCTTGGATGGGCAGAACATCACTTTGGTACCTGGCAGGCGTGGCCGGTATCGTGCCATGGTGCCTTTGGGTGGGCAGAACATCGGAGAAATACTGCGCAGCACCACTAAAAGGTGCCTGACACCAATGCCTATTCGACGAGTATGTAGTTCATCGGGTCAACGGGGACGTTGTTGACTCGGACTTCGTAGTGAAGGTGGGGGCCGGTGGATCGGCCCGTGGTGCCGACACCTGCGATGATGTCTCGGCGGGTGACCTTTTGGCCAACTTTCACAAAGATCTGCGAGTTGTGACCAAAGCGTGTGACCACGCCATAGCCATGATCGATGGAGACGAGTTTACCGTAGCCAGCATCGTAACCCGCAAAGCTCACAACGCCATCAGCGGGAGCAAAGATGGGCGTGCCCGGAGACGCAGCGATATCAATACCATTGTGCATGACAGGGCGGCCCGTCCACGGAGAGAGCCGGTAACCGAACCGCGAAGTGAACCAACCTTTAACGGGCTTGATGCTCGGAGTGGCACTGAGCAAGCTTTCGCGCTCATCCAAAAAATCCCACAGCTCCAGAACACTCTGCTCCCTTAGCTGAGTTTCCTTAACAGCTAAGTCGATCCGTACAGCCAGAGAGCCGTAATCTGTCTGACCGCCAACGGACAGCTCACCCCTAGTGGTGTTGACTGGCCGATCTTCAAAGAAGATCTCATCTTCTGCACCAAATTCGGAGGCAGGGCCCCTTTCGTCCAGCGCCACTGTGAGCTGATCCATGTCGTGGCCTGTCCGGGAGCCTGGGCCGAGGGCCAGATTCAACTCTCGGTTGGGGTCGTCGATGTTGGTGATCAGTTTTAACTTATTAGATGAAATCTTCACTCGCTCTAAGCTCTGTTCAAGAGCGTTGAGCTTTCCCTCTACCACTTTGAACTGTTCGTGGAGAATGAGGTTTTCAGTCTTAAGGCGTTTATTTTCAAGGGTTTGAGCTAGGAGGCCCACGTAATCAATCATAATAGAAGAGACGAAAATCATCCCGATCACCGCGCCCACTCCAACGATCTTCAGGACGCCTGCAGAGACAACCAGGCTGCGGGTTGCCCCCTTGCGGTTGCTAGAGATAAGAAAGGTGATCAGCTTTTTATCCAACGTAACAGGCTCCTAATTCGCTGTCTCAATATCACATCGGCTCGAACGTAGTTGGGCTCAACTCGAACTTATGCGAGACGCCCTTATGCGTCAACCAAAGGTTCACCCCGAACCGCCAAGATTAAGACTGTAATATTATCATCGCCGCCACCTTGTTTTGCCGCGTCAATTAGGTGCGGAACCCACTGGGCCGGCAATGACTGCGAACAGATCGATGAGATCTCTTCATCGCTCACCATGCCGCTGAGACCATCCGAACAAAAGATATAGGCTTCGCCGCACTTCACGGGCCGTACGAACAGGTCGCAGTTCACAAAGCGCTCATAACCAATGGAGCGTGTAATGATGTTTTTCGCTACGTGCACTTGAGCTTCATCTGCGTTGAGATTTCCAACCTTCATCTGCTCCTGGACCAGGGAGTGATCCTCGGTGATCTGCCAAAGATACTTGTCGATAAACAGATAGCCGCGCGAGTCGCCCACGTTAGCAATGTAAAGTTTGTTTTCAATGAGCCAGGCCCCCACCAGCGTGGTGCCCATTCCCATCAACTCCTGATGCTCGCTGTGACTGCAATCGAAGATCACTTCGCTCGCTTTGCGAAAGGCCGCGCGTAGAGCTTCGCCAGGATCGGTCAGCCTTCGAGCATCTCGCACCCGCGACTGGATCTCCTTGTGCACGACCTCCACCGCCAAGCGCGAGGCCATGGCACCGCCTCTGTGCCCGCCCATACCGTCGGCCACCAGAAACAGCCCCAGCTCTCGATCCACCAGGAAGGAGTCCTCGTTTTTTTCGCGCTTTAGACCGCGATCTGTTTGGCACCAAACTTCAACCTTCATAACCCTTTAAGTCTAAAATCAGTGCGCGCAAGGACCAAGGCCAAATTCCCTGAGCGGCACTTTCCTGGCCTCAACTCCCAAGGTCCAGGAGCCGATAAAAGGCCATGAGCCGCTCGTTT
>CAYRIE010000215.1:0-2986 GCA_964424215.1 uncultured Pseudobdellovibrionaceae bacterium | reverse complement strand
CTGAGGCGAAGTGCCTTTTCGCGGACGCTTTGGGCGATCGCTTTTAGCCCCTCCGGTCCATGGTAAACGGCGTACATCCCAGACATCACCGCCAGCAGAACCTGCGAGGTGCAAATGTTGCTGGTCGCCCTCTCTCTTCGAATGTGCTGCTCTCTGGTTTGCATGGCGAGCCGGTAGGCCTTCTTACCACGTGAGTCCACAGAGACTCCGACGATGCGTCCTGGAATGGAGCGCTTAAGCTTTTCTCTGGTGGCTAAGTAGGCCGCATGGGGCCCGCCAAAGCCCATGGGAACACCAAATCTTTGCGTTGAGCCCACAACAATGTCAGCACCCATCTCACCTGGGGGCTTCAGTAACGTGAGGGCCAAAAGGTCAGCTGCGACCACAGCCAAGGCGCCCTTTTGTTGAGCTGTGCTGATGGCAGAGGTGAGATCCCTCACCCGGCCGTGTTTATCCGGATACTGAAAAACGACCGCGCCGTAATCGGCATGCTCCTCAACGAGCTTTTCAAGATCGCCCGTGACCACTTCGATGTGGAGCGGCTCGCAGCGAGTTTTTAGAACGGCAAGGGAGGAGTCAAAAAGGTTTTCATCAACGAGCACTACCTTGGCTTTTTTGGCCTGCTCAAGTGCCATGGCCACGCCTTCAGCGACCGCCGTGCCCTCATCCAACAAGGAGGCGCCGGCGATGTCCATGCCGGTTAAATCCGTCACCATGGTTTGAAAGTTGAGCAGAGCTTCCAGACGGCCCTGAGCTATTTCAGCCTGATAGGGTGTGTAGGCCGTGTACCAGGAGGGGTTAGCGAACACTTTCCTAGCGATCACGCTCGGTGTGTGGGTGCCGTAATATCCCTGGCCAATAAAGTTTTTAAAGATTTTGTTCTGAGCCGCAAGGCTGCTGGCTTTTTGAAGAACGTCTTGTTCACTTAAAGCTGGGGGAAGATCCAGCGCACCTGAGGTGCGGATGGATTTGGGCAGTGCCTTATCTACAAGTTCATCAAGAGAGTTAAGGCCCAGTGCTGTGAGCATCTCTTTTTGCTCTTTAAGAGAGGGGCCGACGTGACGCCGTTGAAAAGAAGAATTGTAGGATTTATGGTCTACAGACATGGGCACACCTCCACCGATTGTGCCCACTTGTTATCATGTCCTGGGCTAAGGGGCTAGCTGGTCTTTGGCAGTCCCAAGTCCCAGCGGGTGGTGCTCTCAGGGGTGCCGCCCTCGATCACGCCGCCAATTCGCTGCCGAGTTTCCTGATCTAGGTGGCTGAGCTCCTGGATCTTTTCGTTGGCGTGGCGAAGCCGCTCCACTAGGCCCTCAATCATGGAGACCGCCCAAGAGGGTAGCCCCTCTAAAAGCTCCTCGTAGGCTTCCTCGGAGACCATAACGGCGGTCACATTTCCTTTAGCCGCTACGGTGGCGCTGCGAGGTTTGCGGTCAATGTGAGCAAACTCTCCCACCGAAGTTCCGGGCCCTAAGGTGGCCAGATCCACGGTCGTACCATCACTTTCCGTGCGCCGGACGATAACCTCGCCCTCCTGGATGATGAAAAAGTGATAGCTGCTTTCATTTTCTTGGAAAAGAATTTCTCCAGGACCGAACGTTACGGTGACTAGCTTTTCTGTGATACTGCTCATCACTCCCCCTGGTGAACAAGTTGTTCTGACGTAGAAACAAGATCTCTTTGAATGGTAACAAAGGGGCCAAACTTGTCCAAACCTTCTTGGCGCATTTTCTGAGGTGTCAGGCACCTTTTAGTGGGGCTCCGCGTCCTGCGGCTGCAAATCTCCACTTAATGAGCACCTAGGCCCGCCACCTTTAACAGCCGCGTCTGACCCCTGAAGGGGCACCTGTGATACAACGGTGGACTTGGAGGAAAATCATGACCCGCGAAGAGTATTTGGGCAAGCACTGGGTTCCCTACCCCTTGGTTCCGGGAAAAGCACTCACCCCCTTTGAAGTTCAGGAGCTCACTCAAAAGGAGGAGGGATTAGCGGAAAAACCAGGCCGGTTGCCGGAGGAGCCGGGGCGGTGGACAGGGGCTTCAAAGGACTCAGCACGAGCAGCGCACAGTGACAGCGAAGGTGTCGATCAGGACTACTGGGTGATGGGGCGCTGGCGAACTGATCTATCAGGTCTTGAGCTGGACGGTGAGACCTTTCATCTGCCCGAAGAAGGCCACCCGATCACGGGTTTTGAAAGGCTTTTGTGGCGGGATGGGGACTGGCTTGCGGTCTCGGTTAAAGAGCCACGAGTGTGCCTTCTGCTTGCGCCCTGCCAGGGTCCTTTGCAAACTCCTCAAAGTCTTAAACTGGCCGATCAATTCGCACTTTTCCGAGGTCAGGTTGCTGATTTTTTCCGCAGTCAGGGCTTCTGGCAGGTGGACACTCCCTCGCTTGTGCTTTGTCCTGGAACCGAAGTCTATGTGGACCCTTTCACCGTTCAGGGCAGACAGCAGAGTTTTTATTTGCCCACTTCACCTGAGATTCATCTTAAAAAAGCACTGGCTCAGGGCCGAAGCAAAGCATTTGAAATCGCCAAGGTTTACCGCGCCGAGGAAAAAACAGCCCACCATCGCAATGAGTTTTGGATGCTGGAGTGGTACCGGGTTCAGGCAAAAACCTCAGATTTGGTCCGAGACTTCGTGGACCTTCTTGAGCATCTAGGCCGGCCCGCCCCTGCCTTAAAATATGTGACGATGGCTGAGCTTTTTAAAGAGCATCTGAACGAAAACCTTACCCCCACAACAAGCTCAGATGATCTGCGCAGCTGGTGCAAATCAAAAGGTATTTCAACTGACAGGAGCGACTCCTACTCAGATCTTTTTCATAGGCTTTATGTGGACCACATAGAGCCTAAGTTGGCTGGCGGCTCGATTGTTGTTGTGAGCGAGTATCCGCCGAAGCTTGCGGCCTATGCACGTCTTCTTGAGAGCGGCTGGGCGGGGCGTACCGAGATTTTTTGGCACGGCCTTGAGATCGCCAATGGTT
>CAYRIE010000214.1:0-2989 GCA_964424215.1 uncultured Pseudobdellovibrionaceae bacterium | reverse complement strand
CCAACAGTGACTTTCCCGTTCTTTACCCCAAATCCTTTGGCCAGAAACTTCTTGGCCTTAGAGGCGCAAGATCTACGGGTCAAAAAATCGGTGCAGCTCTTGGTTTTGGCTTAAAGGACGTAAAGCCGGTGTTTCCTGGAATCACAGAGCCCCGTACGGGCCTGTCCATGGGAGAGCACTGTGAGATGATGGCCAAAGAGTGGAGCATCTCGCGCGAGGATCAGGACCAGTTGGCCTTTGAGAGTCACCATAAAGCAGCGGCTGCCTACCAGGCGGGCTTTTACCGCGATTTGGTGGTTGAGCACAGAGGCCTCACTCAAGATGGAATCTTAAGACCTGACACCACCAAAGAAAAACTAGCCACCCTTAAGCCAGCTTTTGACCGCACCTCAGGTCAAGGAACTTTGACCGCCGGTAACTCAACTGCGCTAACGGACGGCGCCTCCTGCGCGCTTTTGTGCTCTGAGGAGTACGCTGCAAAAATGGGGTGGGAACCTCTTGCGGTATTTAAAGCTGGGCACACGGCGGCCGTTGATTTTGTTGCGGGTGAAGGCCTTCTTATGGCACCCACGGTAGCGGTGAGTGAACTCCTTGAGAGACTGGATCTTACGCTCCAATCTTTTGACCTTTATGAAATCCACGAGGCTTTTGCTGCTCAAGTGCTCTGTACGCTTAAGGCTTGGGAGTCTGATGAGTACGCCCAAAAACGTTTGGGTCGTCAGAAGGCTTTGGGCCCCATCGATCGCACGAAGATGAACATCCACGGCGGCAGTGTGGCTCTTGGCCATCCCTTTGCGGCCACGGGCGGAAGAATTGTGGCCACCCTCGCTAAATCTTTAAAAGAGAGCGGTGCTGAGCGCGGACTGATTTCGATCTGCACCGGCGGCGGCATGGGCGTAGTGGCAGTTCTTGAAAAGGTTTAAGTTATTTACCTTGGGGCGCAGAGGCGCCCGCAAGAGCTAATAGTTCAGCTTTTAGGCGCGTATTCATCTTTTGCACCTTTTGCTTCTGAGCTGTCGTAAAGGCAGCTAACTTTTTTTGTAGGGGCTTGGATCTTAAAGCTAATATTCGCACAGCTAAAAGTCCCGCGTTAAAGGAGTTATCAACGGCCATGGTGGCCACCGGCACACCCTTTGGCATCTGCACCACAGATAAAAGCGCATCAAGCCCCTTAAGGGGTGTGATGTTAACTGGAACACCAATCACTGGAAGCGTCGTTGCTGAGGCGATCATGCCCGGCAGGTGGGCTGCGCCGCCAGCTCCTGCGATAAGGACTTCAAGTCCCTGGCCTGAAGCTTTTTGCGCAAACTGAATCATCTTTTGTGGGGTTCGGTGCGCAGATACCACATGAACTTCAAAGCGGACGCCAAAGTCTTTTAAGATTTCAGCAGCGGGCTTCATGACTTCCCAGTCGGAATCACTTCCCATAACGATGGCAACCTTGGATTTCACAGCACGGTCCTTTCCCATGACGCTCCCATCACACCCGAAAATCTTTGCGGGTTCGTTTAAGTCTTCGAAGAGCCACATCCGGGTGGGCCGCTACCGCATTAAGGTGGCCCATCTTTCGGCCCTTGCGCGACTCTTCTTTTCCGTACCAGTGAAGGTGAACGCCTTTGGCACTTACAAGTTTGGGAGATTTAACTCCTGATCCTAAAAGATTGTACATCGCAAATCCGGGACTCTCCAGCTGTGGCGGCTGAAGTTTTTGGCCGAGAACGCACTCAAGATGAAGTTGAAACTGGTCTGCTGAAAAGGCATTCATGGTGGCGTGCCCACTGTTATGAACCCTAGGGGCCAGCTCATTGATGAGAAGCTCCTTTGATTTGGTTTCGAAGAACTCAAAGGCCATAACTCCGACGTACTTAAGTTTTTTAAGAAAATCATGGAGCCGCTTCAGAAGTAGAGCTTGCGCGGGGAGAAGCTGGACGGGGCCTTTCACCCAGAGGCAGCGCGAATTTTCTTGGTGCGTTTGCACCCAGGGAAAGCTAGCGGCTGAGCCATCTTTACTTCGAGCCAGTATTACAGCCAGCTCCCTTTGAAAGGGCAAAAAAGGCTCGGCAATAAAACCGTAGGGACTGGTTTTGAGCGCAAGTTTGAGCGCAGCAGAATGAGCACCCTTTCTGGCGATATGGGTGCCGTAGCCGTCGTAGCCCATCTTGCGAGCCTTCAGAACCAGCCTTTTTCCGAGCTGCGTGTGAGCCGCTTGAAGGTCGCTTAAAGAGCTCACCTCAACAAACGGAAGGGTCGGAAGCTGTGCACTTACCAGAGCTTCTTTTTGAGTGAGCCGGTCCTGCAGCATCAGCAGGTTTTGGGAGCTTGGATAACAGGGGGTTTTTGAGGCCTTTTCCGCTTCAGCCAGCAGCTCGGCATCAAAGAACTCACTTTCCACAGTCACCACGTCAACGGACTTAAAGAATTTTAACAGACCAGCTGCTGAGGGTTTGGCTTCGGTTTGGGTCTCTTGAGTGACCTGGGCGGCGGGATCTTTGAGGTTTTGGGTGTAAATGAACGGCTTATGGCCGATCTGATGCGCCTTTAAGGCCAGCATCCTCGCCAGTTGACCGCCTCCTAAGAGACCGATATTTTTCACGCTAGACTCCCCGGAGTGAAGGTCGACTTAAAGCAATTTCTCCCATTTACAGGGGGCAAGGGTCAAGACTGTATGGCAGGGATTATAAAAGTTGGACTTCAGCGCAGGGGACTGCCGGATCAGATCAACTTTCCATTTTGTATGGCCCCTATGGTGGGGCTGAGCCATTTTGCGCTCAGGGCGGTCGCGCGCAGCTACCTTCCCCAGGGCGCAGTGACCCTGTGGCCTAGCGAGATGCTCAACTCCCGCAGAGTCCCCTATGAGAACCCGGAAAAAGTTCCGGAGCTGCTGAAGCTACCTGATGAAACGGTGTGGGCGCCTCAGATCCTGGGAAATGAGGAACAGTTTGTGGCCCCCACGGTGGAAAAGCTCGCCCGCCAGGGTGCAGGAGCTATC
>CAYRIE010000213.1:0-3026 GCA_964424215.1 uncultured Pseudobdellovibrionaceae bacterium | reverse complement strand
GGAGGAGTGCCGTAGCTTAAAGCCTCAAGGAAAAAACCAAACTGAGCCTCCGCCTCCTCGCGCTCCATCCCAAGGGCCTTAAACATCTTGGCCTGAACATCGGGAGAGTGGATTCTGAGACTGCCCCCCGCAATTTCATAACCGTTGCAAACCAGGTCATAGGCCTCAGCCTGAAGACCCTTAAGAACCGAAGGATCGGTAGAGTCCAGCTCGGCCAGTTGCTCCTTAGCGGGGGAGGTGAAGGGGTGGTGGCGAGCGACCCAGCGCTTGTCATCTGGACTGTACTCAAGAAGTGGAAACTCCGTGATCCACACGAAGCGGTCCACCGAGGTATCTATGAGGTCAAACTCTTGAGCCAGCTCAAGGCGAAGGGCGCCTAAAGCCGCAAGCGAGGAATCAAAGTCCCCGGCAACGATCAGAGCTAGCCCCCCGTCGCCGACTTGAAGCTCTTGCAGCAGTTTTTGGAGCCTTTCTTCACCGAGGGCTTTTAGCAGCGGCGACTGAAGTCCTTGATCGGATCTTTTGATCCACACGAGTCCACCTGCGCCGTTATTTTTTGCGAGCTGGGTGTATTTGTCCAGGGCAGAGCGCGAGAGCTGGGCGCCTTGCTTAAGGCCCAGACCTTTGACCACTCCGCCCGCCCCTAGGGCGTCATCAAAGATTTTAAAACCTAAAGGTGCGACGGCGCTCTTAAGATCCTGAATTTTTAAGGGGCAGCGCAGATCCGGTTTGTCCGAGCCGTAGGTCTCCATGGCCTCTTGGTAGGTCATCTGAGGGATTTTTCCAGGAGAGGCGCCCTTAAATTTTTTCCACACGTGGTTAAGAAGCCCCTCTGACAACTCCATGACATCGTTTTTTTCAACGAAGCTCATCTCAATATCGATCTGTGTGAATTCGGGCTGGCGGTCCGCGCGCAGATCTTCATCGCGAAAACACTTGGCGATCTGAAAGTAACGGTCCACACCGCCAATCATCAGAAGCTGCTTGAGCGTCTGCGGGCTCTGCGGGAGCGCGTAGAACTTCCCCAGATTCACTCTTGATGGCACCAGGTAATCCCTAGCTCCTTCGGGGGTGCTTTTATAAAGAATGGGGGTTTCGATTTCCCAAAAGCCCTGCTCCGTCAGAAAACCGCGCACCTCTTGAAGAAGCTCGTGACGGGTCTTCAGGTACTGGGTGAGCCTTGGTGTCCTGATGTCCAAGTATCGGTATTTGAGTCGAAGTGCTTCGGAGACCTGCTCACTTGAGATCTGAAACGGCGGGGTGTTAGCATGTGAGAAAACGCCGCCTGCTGCGGCGTGAACTTCCACCTCACCGGTAGACATTTTAGGGTTGGCCATCCCTTCGGGACGAGCGCGCACTTCACCCTGGATCCAAAAGACGCCCTCACCTCGCAGATCCTTTGAGAACTCTAGCCCCGAGATTTGGGGATCGAGCACAACTTGCACAAGCCCTGTCCGATCTCTTAGGTCGACAAAGACCAAGCCGCCGTGATCGCGACGGTGACTCACCCAGCCGCAAAGCTTAACGGTTTGGCCGATCTGATCGCGCCGCATCTGACCACAACTGTGACTTCTCATTGAGGTTTTAGCTACATTTTGCACGAGGTTGCTCCGTTGAAAGGCTCTCTAAAAAAATCACGTTATCGAGGTAAAAGCAATGCCCAGCTCAGACCTGTGCACGAATTTCGGTGGACACCGGGGCCGCTCATGTCTTAGGTTGTGACCTATGCCAGCAATAAAAATTCAAGCCCGCTCCCAGCATTCGGCCCAAGAAACTTTTCAGCGCGTAAAGGACTTACTCGCTAACGATGCCGGCCTGAGAAAATTGGACTCCAGTTACACCTGCACCTTTGATGAAACCTCCCATAAAGGAGAGGTCAAAGGTAAACAGTTTAGCGCCAAAGTGGATGTCGAGCCTAACTCAAATGGGGCTGATGTTGAGATCCATGTCGACTTGGCATTTCTTCTTAGCCCCTTTAAAGGCCAGGTAAAGTCCACTTTGGAGCGCAAGCTCGAATCGGTACTGACTTAACGCCTATGAAGCCCCCTAAGTCCCAAAAGAAAAAAGGCAAGGGCGCAGAGGAGATCCCCTCTGAAAAGCTCGCATCTGAAGCGGCAGCTAGCACACCGGTTCAGGCCGAAATTGTTTTAGATGAGGAGCCTCGCACTCCCTCTACTCCCAGCCTACCTGAGGTTCAGGACACCCTATCCTCTTATTTGGCCCACGTGCGCAAGTACCCCCTGCTAACGAGGGAAGAGGAAGAAAAGATAGCTCAGCGCTATAAGGAAAAGGGGGATCCCAAAGATGCTGAGATTTTAGTGACCTCCAATCTGCGATTTGTCATCAAGATCGCAGCTGAATACGCAAAGTTTGGGGCTAAGCTCATTGACCTGATTCAGGAAGGGAATATGGGGCTGATCCACGCTGTCAAAGAGTTCAACCCTTACCGTGGAGTGCGCCTGATCACCTACGCCGTTTGGTGGATTAGGGGATATATACAAGACTACTTGATGAAGCAGTACTCGCTGGTGCGTATCGGCACGACTCAAAATCAGCGCCGACTTTTTTACCGGCTGGAAAAATAAAAGTAAAAAATCGACCGCGAAGGCGAAGTTCCCACGGTAAAACTTCTGAGCGCGCGCCTAGGAGTTCCTGAAAAGGACGTGATGCTGATGGAAGAGCGTCTGAGTGGGCGCGACGTGAGCCTGGATCAGAAGATCGGTGATGACACCACGGCGAGCCTGCTGGATTTTGAGGTGTCCCCCGAAAGCCCCGTGGATGAGGTTCTGGGACAGCACGAGCTCACCGAGCTTTTGCGGAGCCAAATCGAAGCGCTGGAACCTGAACTCAACGAACGAGAGCTGCAGCTATTAAAAGAAAGACTCCTGGAAGAAGAGCCAAAAACACTTCAGGCCATCGGCGATGAATGGGGCGTCACTAGGGAGGCCGTACGTCAGATGGAAGTGCGCTTGCTTAAAAAAATAAAGGACCGATTCACATCGGCCCTCTAGTTCTTTCGAATCCCC
>CAYRIE010000212.1:0-3046 GCA_964424215.1 uncultured Pseudobdellovibrionaceae bacterium | reverse complement strand
GTGGGCTCATCCAAAAGAAGAATCTTCGGGCTGTGCACCAGGGATTTAGCGATCAGGAGCCTGCGCTTCATGCCCCCGCTCAGGGCTTTTACTTTTTTGTTCTGGTGGGGCTGAAGGCTGAGTCTATCGAGCAGAAAGTCAATGCGGTCTTTATTGTCTAGCAGGCCGTAATAGCCTGAGTGAAACTCAAGAATTTCTCGCACCGTGAAGTAGCCGTGGTTGATCACCTCCTGGGGCACAAAACCCAGATGCATTTTGGCCTGCCGAGGATGAGTCTGAACGTTGTAGCCAAAGATTTCGCAGGTGCCATGAGTGGGCGCCTCCAGCGTCACAAGGCAGGAGATGATCGAGGTTTTCCCGGCCCCGTTGGGCCCTAGAAGACCAAAAACCTCTCCTGGCTTCATTTCAAGAGTGACGTCGCTGACGGCTCTCACGGAGCCGTAATCTTTAATGAGGTTCGTAACTCTAAGGGGCGGCTTCATTCCGTCACCGCCCAGCTGGAAAAGGGGCTGCCAAAGGTGATGCCTGAGTTTTCCTTTTGTAGCCAAGCTAAGTCCCACTCTGAATCCAAAAGCACCACGGGCTGCTCCTGCCTGTCGCGGTACACAGCTCTGGCACCTTGAATCTGACTTACGGGCTCACCCGCTTCGTTGCGGGGCCACCTGGCCACCTTGTAACTTGTGCGATCCAGCCGCACGCCCTCAAGGCCATACTCATCTTCAAGGCGGTAAAGTAGCACTGTAAATTGCAGCTCGCCCACCACGCCAATCACAGGGTCCTGCGCGCCGATAACTGGATCGATAAAAAGCTGGATCATGCCCTCCTCGGAAAGCTCCTGGATGGCCTTTTGCATCTTCCGGCGCTTCATGGCATCGCGCACACTGAGTTTAGCAAAGAGCTCCGGGGTGAACTGAGGAATGGGCTCAAACTCAACGGGCTTACCTGAGCTGATGGAATCTCCAATTTGAAAAAGCCCTGAGTCGGTCACACCAATAATATCACCAGCGTTGGCCACGTCCGCAGTCTCGCGGTCTTGGGCCACAAACTGAGAGGAGTAAGAGAGCCTGAGCTCCCGCTCTAGCCTGCTGTGCTTAACCTTCATGCCTCTTTCAAACATCCCTGAGCAGATCCGCAAAAAAGCCATTCGGTCTCTGTGCTTACTGTCCATATTGGCCTGCATCTTAAAGACAAAGGCCGTAAATTCCTTATGAAGCGGATCTAAGGGCGCACCATTGGCGACTCGGGGGCCAGGGCCTGGGGCCCACTGCACGAAAAAATCAAGAAAGGTGTCCACTGCAAAGTTCATCTTGGCACTGCCGAAGGTGGTCGGACTCACCCTTCCTTCCAGGTAATCCTCTACGTTGAGCTTTTCATAGGTCATATCAAGAAGCGCGATCTCCTCTAGGAACACCTCTAAAAGGTCTGGATGCACCCACTGGCTAAATCTCGGATCATTTAGAGAGTCCACCGGAATCGGCGGCCCATGGGTCTCCCCCTTATGGTAAAGCTGCACGCTCTGATCCATGCGGTTATAGAGCCCGGCAAAAAGCCCCCCCAGCCCCATCGGCCAAGTCAAAGGGTAGCATTTCATGTTGAGAGTTTTTTCGATCTCATCAAACAGCTCCAGCGGGGACTTACCCTCTCTGTCGCACTTGTTGATAAAAGTGAACACCGGCATCTGCTTGTAGCGCGCCACTTCGTAGAGCTTTTTTGTCCGCTCCTCTACGCCCTTAGCCACGTCAATGAGCATCACGGCGCTGTCTGCTGCCAAAAGTGTGCGGTAGGTGTCCTCGGAAAAATCTTTATGCCCCGGCGTATCGAGCAGGTTCACCCTAAGACCCTTGTAGTCGAACTGAATCACGCTTGAGGTGACGGAGATGCCTTTTTCCTGCTCAAGTTTCATCCAGTCACTGGTGGCAGCTTTGGTGCCCGCCTTGCCGCGCACCTCTCCGGCTTCGCGGATCACGCCGCCATGATAAATAAGCTTTTCCGTAAGGGTGGTCTTACCGGCATCTGGGTGAGAGATAATAGCGAAGGTACGCCGCCTTTTAATTTCGGCATCCCTTGACAAGATTTCTGGCATCCCCCTTGATTAACAGTCTGAAGCTCTAAAGTCTACGCAGGAACGGAAATATTATGTTACATCAACTGAGCCCCAGCGAAGAGATCACTCGTCGAACCCAAAGACTTCAGGTCCGCTGCGACCGATGGCAAAGATGGCAGGAAGCCACCACCCAGGTTTGGAAACAGTGGACGGCCAGGAGGCTCGTGGTCGGACTGATCTTGGCCGCCGCCCTGGTGCGCACAGCGCTTCCGGGCGCCTCGCCCATTTGGGCTGCAGCCACGTTCTTTGTGCTTCTGCCCGGCTTCATTTTTTGCGTGCGCATCACCTCACGCGTCCGTCACAAAATCCTAATGGCGGAGGGTTTAAAATCCTTTTATGCCCGCCAGCTGGCCCGTCTTGAGGGAACTTTTTCAGATCCTGATTATAGTTCTGAGCCCGAGGACCCTGACCTGCAGCGCACCGGCGAAAAAAGCCTACTCAGTCAGATGGATGAGTCCTTTACCACGGAGGGCAGAGCGCACCTTAAGAGGATGCTCTTTGATTATGTGGAACTTAAAGAGACTCAAAAAAATCAAAGTCTATTGCGGGCGCTTAGTCCTGGAACTTGGCAGATCACCAGGTGGCTGACTCAAGGTCACATTCAAAGCCGCAAGGTGGATCTTACTAAAATCGACGGTCTGTTTAATTCCTTTCAACTCACCGGGCAGGACAAACTTCACAGCTACGTCTCCATCTTTGCATTTTCTCTCTTTCTTATTTTATGGGCCGTCTTGGGTTCGGACTCCTCTTTGGTGTGGTATGTGTTTTTTGCTCAAGGCTTGATTCACTTAGGCTACCTCCCGAGGTCGTCGCGTCTTTTGCACCGAGCTCTTGAGCTGAGCCTTCATTGGCACCAGCTCGATGGCCAGACCCGAAGGCTTTTCGAGACTCAGCTCTGGCGCAAAAACTTCCCCTCCCAGTTCATCTTTGAGAAATTCTCCC
>CAYRIE010000211.1:0-3050 GCA_964424215.1 uncultured Pseudobdellovibrionaceae bacterium | reverse complement strand
GGAATTTCAACAGGGCTTCTGGGGCGGCTAGCCTCGGGAGATTCTACGGGGTTCATCGGCTGATTAGCAGCTGCAAGATCCTCCGCGCTCGGTATCTGGACTGGGCTTTTAGGCTCCCCGGGAAGTGCAACGGGACTTGTCGGTGCACCCTCTTCACCTGCAACTTCCAAGGGACCCTCTGGGGCCTGTCCTTCGCCCGAGTCTTGCGCCAGCCCTTCTCTGTTATTAGATTCAAAAGGGGCGCCCTCGTGGACCCAAGTAACCACCATCTGCCGCTCTTCCTCTGTCATGCCAGTGACATTGCCTGGGGGCATGTTGCCCGATTCCACCCTTCTAGCGATTGCGGCTGATCGGCCCTGAGCCTGCTGGTAATCCAGCCAGTTGCCAGGCGCAGCCCCTGGATGGCACATGCTACACCTCTGCTCAAAGATCGGCTCAATGTCAGATACGTAATCAAAAGTGACCGAGGAGGGAGCGACTTCAGCATCCCCACCGCTTTGAACTCTTAAGTGATCTCCACCACGGCCGCAGCCTGCAAGCAAGAGAACTATGGCAAAAGCAAAAGTGAACCTAGATAGAGTCACAAATCACCCACTTTCGAAGTCCTTCCATTAAGCACGAGGTGATCAAAAACCCGAGAGATTCTGGTTGAATTTAAAAATTTGTTACGAGGACCCTCCAAAGACTCGACACCTCTGAAGTTTTTCCCTCCCCCTCCTGCCAGCCTTTACGAAAGCGTAAAGTCCCCTGCCGGGAAAAGCGGGGGCCAAAGAGGATCGCGTGGGTTATACTTTTCTAGCGGAGGTCGGCAATGGGATTATTGGTAGACGGTAAATGGCAGGATCAGTGGTACGACACAAGTCAGAGCGGCGGGCAATTTAAGCGGCAGCCCTCACAGTTTAGAAACTGGATCACGCCTGACGGCGCACCAGGCCCCGAAGGAAAAGGCGGCTTTAAGGCGGAGCCCGGAAGGTATCACCTTTACGTATCCCACGCTTGCCCCTGGGCCCATCGAACACTGATCGCGCGCAAGCTCAAAGGACTTACAGACGCTATCACCGTGGACGTCGTTCATCCCGTGATGGCAGATGAGGGGTGGACGTTTGCCAGCGACTTTCCCGGCGCCACTTCAGACCGCATCAACGGCAAAAAGCGCCTTTATGAAGTGTATCTTTTGTCGGACCCCAACTTCACCGGCCGGGTGACGGTACCCACTCTATGGGACAAAGAAACCAAGCAAATCGTGAACAACGAGTCTTCTGAAATTTTAAGAATGTTCAACTCGGCTTTCGATAGAGCAGGTGCTAGCGGGCCTGATCTTTACCCACAGAAATTTCGCGCAGCAATTGATGAAATCAATGAGAAGGTCTATGGCGGCGTGAACAACGGAGTTTATAAGGCGGGATTTGCCACCACCCAAAAGGCCTACGATAAGGCCTTTAAGGATCTCGTAGAAAGCTTAGACTGGCTGGAGGCCCACCTTACATCGCAGCGCTACCTTGTAGGGGCTGGGCACCCAACGGAAGCTGACTGGCGACTTTTCACCACACTCGTGCGCTTTGACCCAGTTTACTTTGGTCACTTCAAATGCAACCACAGAGAGATCAGAAACTATCCTGCGCTATCGAACTACCTAAGGGATCTTTATCAGCAAGAAGGCATCGCCGAGACCGTGCACATGGATCACATCAAAACCCATTATTACGTATCTCACGATATGATCAATCCAACTCAGATCATTCCTTTGGGACCCGAGCTGGACCTAATGGAACCTCATAACCGCGCGGAGCTGAGCTGAGGATGACCAGCTTCCGCTGCGGCAAAAATCTTAGTCCCTAGAAGGTTACACAGGGGGTGTACCACTCAAATTTTGCGGGGCAATCTCTGGAGTCAGGCGTGCCATCTGGGTAGACTGCTGAGATAGCAACCCCTGGCCAACTCTTGTTCCTCTGCACTCCGAAGCTGATGATACTTGAGGCCTCAGCGTCGTTGTCTCCATAGCAGACAGCTTCCAGATCAATTTTCATCCCATAGCGAACATCCAACACTCCCGTAGACCAAGAATCTCCGGGCATGACTCGATCACTACGAAATTCCAAACCAGCAAAGTGTATGATGCCTTCAAGCCCCTGAGTGCAAAGTGTGGGTGTGCCGTCGGGGGCATCCATGTTGGTTACGGTCAGTTTGGCAGCATCGGGACCGCCTTGATCAAGTAGCAAACAACCGCCGAGACTCAAGGTAGCTGTGAGAGTGAAAGCCATTAAGAAAAAGCGCCGAACCATACCGTACTCCTTTAAAAAAGCCCTCTCCAAGGCGAACATCAATCGACAAGGACGAAAGGTCTTAGGTTATGGGGAGCCTAAATACAATTTATGTGCCAGCGCAGGGAGTAAATAGGGGCCGTAAACTGGTAATATTTACGACAGGGCTCCTTTTTTGGGGCCGAACTTCATCGCTCTTGGGCGAGCGCAAAGGCCAAAGCTCCTGCCAGGTAATCTTTCAGATCAACCGAGGCGCGGTGAGGGACTCCACTGGAGCCTTTGAGAGCAGCCTTCAAGCCGCCCCCCTCTTCGTAGATTCGATCGGCCACATTTTTGGGTGTGTGGGTGAGAAGGGCGCTGCCGTCATCCATAATGAAAAGGAGCGACCTGAAACTTTGAGAAGCTAAACCGACAAAGGCCACCACAGGTTCTCCGGCAAACTCAAAATGAACTTCATCACTTATAAAAATTTGCGTCTGTTGCGACAGTCGAACACTCTCCCGCCACAACTTGACCTTTTCGCCTGCAGTGAAATCACCCTCAAGAATCAACTTGAGTGCACCTTTTGGCCCTAGCTCAAAAAGCCTGGCCTGCTCTCTGCCTAGAAACACTTCCGCTATGATTTCGGGAGTATCCAAAGTGCTCAAAAGAGCCTGGCACTGCGCCGGCGGTGCCGCCTGCTGGGCTAGCACAGAGCCCGAAAAGCTAAGCTGCGCGCTCAGAAACGGCACCAGTAGGATAAACTTTACCTTCAAAAGACGTGCAGATAGTGCCCTCAAAGCATCCCTC
>CAYRIE010000210.1:0-3058 GCA_964424215.1 uncultured Pseudobdellovibrionaceae bacterium | reverse complement strand
GTGCCGCTGGTGGAGCTGATAAGAACTTTAAGCTGAGGGTACTGCTTCAAAAAGGTGTCAGTCACCTGGGTGGTAGAGCGGATGAGAAGGGCCGTGATCTTCTCGCTCGGCCAATCCCCAAGGCTTGGCTCCACCTGTAGGTTCGGCTGACCTTTAAGCCACTGGAGGGGGCGAGGGGAGAATCGATCTAAAATGCGCACAAACTCTGTCACGTGCGCTGCTCACTTTGACTTTGCAGCCAACCCGTCCAGGAGGGGGGCAGGTCAGCGCCGGCCTCCTTAAGGCCCAGCGCCAAGGATCTAGCGATGGTTATTTGATCTTTCCAACTGTAGTGGCCTATGTGACTCCACCTAAGAACGCGGCCCTTTAGCTCCCCTTGGCCGCCCATAAAGACCACATGGTGATTCTCTTGAATGGCCTTTTGCAGCTTTTCACCGTCGATGCCTTCAGGGAGCTTCACGACGGTAAGAGAGGGGGCGGGGTTTTCTGGCAGCTGCTCAAGCCCCAAAACATTTAAAAACTCAGCTGCTAGATTCTTTCTCTGGCGGACCAGATCCCAATGTTGGGAGAGGCCCTTTCCAAGCAAAACCTTCAGGGAGGCGTGTAGGGCTTTAAGCAGCGAAACAGGAGAGCTAAACCGGGTTTGCCCTTGAGAATTGGCAGAAAGCTCCTCTGCCAAATCAAAGTAGTAGCGGGGGAGAGTGGCTTTTTTTTGAGCCTGCCAAGCCCTCTCAGAGAGAGCCACAAAGGAAAGGCCGGCAGGGGCCATAAAAGCTTTTTGTGATCCGCCCACGAGGGCATCGATCTTCCAGTCATCCATGGGAAGCTCATAGGCACCTAAAGCTGAAATAGCGTCCACCAAAAGCAGCGTGTCCGTAGGGCTTGTGATCTGAGCGTAATCCCGGATGGGATGACTTTGCCCTGTGCTGGTTTCGCAGGCTTGCACCAAAACGGATTTTATCTCAGGATGCTTTTTTAAGAGCTGGGCTACCTGTTCGGGCGCGGGGCTTTGGCCCCACGGGGCCGAAAGCACCAAAGGCTCAAGGCCGTAAGCTTCGGCCAGCTCCACCCAGCGCTCGCCAAACTTTCCAGCAGGGAGGCAAAGAACCTTGTCCCCTGGCGAGTGCAAGTTCACAAGAACTGATTCCATGGCGCCCGTGCCAGAAGCTGAGTGGACCAACACAGGCGAGGCTGTTTGCGCCACTTGCTGAAGATCGCTTAAAACTTCAGCAAATACTTTCTTAAACTCCGGTGTCCGGTGGTGAATCACGGGCTCACCAAGAACTTCAAGGGCCTGCGGCGGTACGGGAACAGGTCCCGGTGTGGCTAAAATTTCAGCCAAAGGTCACCTCCATAGGCTCGTTGTATATCTCAAATGGCCTTCCGTTACTAGCCTGGGCAGATTGCATTTGCGCCCCAGTGGGGGCGGGGTTAAGTTCAGGTCATGACTCGCCTCTTTCTTTTGCTTTTGCTGCTGACCCCTACGGGCTGCGCCTACCGCTTTGGCTCGTTGGATCGAACTCTACCGGGTGGAGTGGAGCGCGTGGCGGTGCCGATTTTCAGGAATCAAACTCACGAAGCTGGAATTGAGGTGGCTTTTACCAATTCCATGGTTCGAGAGCTGGAACGGTCTCGAACCGTAAAGGTCGTATCCAAAGAGAGGGCCCAGGCCGAGCTGGTCGGAGAGATTATGGATGTGGTTTACGAAAGCACGGGAACCTCTCCAAGTAGGGATCTGCCCACGGGCAGCTCCCTTAGCGTGGGCTACCGAGTTTACCTGACCGTTCGCCTCAGACTCAGAGATCTTTCCACCGGCAAAAATCTTTGGAGCGGTCAATTTTTAGGCGAGAGAAGTTATAAGGGGCCCGGCCTCACCATTGAGGGTTTAAACTCGTCCAATGCGCTGTACAATCAGAGTGCTAGGCAGCAGACTATCGAGGCCCTGTCACAGGACCTTATGTTTCAGGCGCACACTCAATTGACGGAGAATTTTTAGTGGCGGAGTGGACATCGCAGCAAATAGAGCAAAGCCTTAAGGCTGGCCAGATCAAGCCCGTCTATCTGTTCTACGGTGAAGAGAGCTTTCTGATTGAGGAGTCCCTAAAACAGATTCGAGCTGCGGCTTTAGCGGAAGGAATTGAGGACTTCAATTACGATCTTTTTTACGGCAACGAACTTGATGCCTTCCAGGTGAAAGACGCGGTCGAAACTCTTCCGATGATGTCTCCACGGCGCATGGTGGTGCTTAGAGAATTGCAGGATCTTAAGGAGTCCCACCGTAGCGCTCTAGAGAGTCTGATCTTAGATCCAATTGAATCCACCGTCTTTGTGATGACTGCGAGCAAGATTGATAAGCGCCAGCGCTTTTTTAAGTCCATTCTCAAGAGTGGTGTGGTGGTGGAGTTTAAAAGACTTTACTCAGAGCAGGTCGCCGGATGGATTCGTCAGCTTGCACAGCGCGAAGGCTTGCAAATAGAAGCCGGAGCAGTGGATCTTCTCCAGCAACTGGTGGGTGGAAATCTCTCCGAGCTGCAGTGGGAAGTAAAAAAGCTGGCGCAGTTTGTGGGCGAAGGAAAGCAGGGCCGAGTTGAGGACGTGCTGGAGGTCGTTTCCAGAGTGCGCATGGAGAGCGTTTTTGAGCTGACGGCAGCCATCGGCGCGCAGGACCAGGTCAGGGCCCTGATGTGTCTGGTGCAACTTTTAGAGTATGGGCAAAACGAAGTGGGCGTTCTTTCGCTTATCACGCGTCACTTAAGAATTCTAAAAGCTATCAAGCAGGGGCTCAGAGAGGGTCTGTCCGGACCAAAGCTCAGCGCAAGGGCTGGGGTTCCGCCCTACTTTATTCGCTCTTATGTGGATCAAGCCAAACAGTGGAGTGAAAAAAAGCTGGAGACGGGATTTAAAGCCCTGCTGGATACGGACCGGGCTCTTAAGTCCTCGCCCCTTTCAGGCCACATTTGGCTTGAGAACTTTATTCTCCAGGCCTGTTCCTAAGCCGTCCTTTTGCCGACAAGCCTTTATGGTGCAACTTGCAGCTCGTGATCAAAGGAAGTCTCCC
>CAYRIE010000209.1:0-3058 GCA_964424215.1 uncultured Pseudobdellovibrionaceae bacterium | reverse complement strand
CGTTTCTAGTCCCCACGTGCACAACTCAGCCTTTGATCGCCGGGTAGTTTTTGTGTTCAAAAACTACGCGCTTTACCCCCATCTTAATGTGTTTGAGAACATCACCTTTGGGGTAGCACCCTCCAAGAAAAACGCCGGTGATTTGGCCAGTGAGCTTATGGATGTTTTTGAAATCTCTCATCTGAGGCACAAAAAACCCTACCAGATCTCAGGAGGAGAGCAGCAGCGCGTGGCCATCGCACGGGCCCTTCTTCCCCAGCCGAAGGTGCTTCTGATGGATGAGCCACTAGCTCATTTGGACTCGGAGCTCAGGCTTCGAATGATCCGCGAACTCAAAGCCCGCTTGATGGAGCTTCAGGTGACCTGCGTGATGGTCACCCACTCGCAAAAGGAAGCCTTTGAGTTCTGTGACACGCTCCTTGCGATGACGCCCGCGGCTGGCCCCTTTCAGATCGGCTCACCCCGTCAAGTTTACGAGCAGCCTCAAAGTCGCTCCATTGCTGAAATCACCGGCGAGGGCTGCTTTTTCAGAAGTTTGAAGGCTGAAGAGGGGCTGTATAGGAACATCTGGGGTGATCACCGCCTAAAATCCACCGAGCCTGAACTTCAGTTTTTTGTTAGGCCTGAAAACGTAGTTGAAGGTGAGGGGCCGGAGGCGGTAGTTCAGTCTGTGACCTATAGAGGTCATGAGGTGTTTGTCGAACTAGAGTCAGAGCTCTCAAAGGAAAAGATTCTGATGAGCCGTAGCCCACTGGCTCAAGCTCTTCAAAAAGGAGAGCGCCTGAGGCTGGGGCTCAGATCAGAAGGTGCGTGGATGAAATGAGGATGTCATGGCCGTGCTGAGTGTGAATGTTAACAAGATTGCCACCTTGCGCAACTCGCGCGGGGGAAAGCTGCCGAGCGTTCTGAAAACGGCGCTTTACCTGGAGCGGCACGGGGCTGAAGGAATCACCGTGCACCCGCGTCCGGATGCAAGGCACATTCGCCATCAGGACGTTTGGGATCTAAAGCAGCATATCGGAGTGGAGCTGAACATCGAGGGGTATCCTTCTTCAGATTTTATGGACCTGGTGGAGAAAGTTCAGCCAGCTCAGGTCACTTTGGTTCCAGACCCTCCGGAGGCCATCACCTCACAGCTTGGCTGGCTCTGGTCCGCCCATCAAAAGATCCTCGTGGAAAGCTTGGCAAGGCTCAGCGAGCAGCCGTTTCGAATTTCACTTTTTATGGATCCCGCCAAAGCGGGCAGGCAAGATCTAAAAAACATGAAAGACCTGGGCGCCCACAGGGTGGAACTTTACACCGAACAGTATGCGGATAGTTACGCCACAAGCGAGCGAGAGGACGTACTTCGCCTCTACCGAAATTTCTCAGACCTGGCGATTGCCGAAGGTTTTGAACTCAACGCGGGACACGACCTGACGGCGCGCAACGTGAGGACGCTGCTTGAAAAGATCCCAGAAATCAAAGAGGTCTCCATCGGGCACGCCTTTATTTCCGACGCTATGGAATGGGGCCTCAAAGACACTCTGGCTGAATACCAAAAAGCGGTGGATCTATCTGAGCCCTTTCAACCTCGGCGCGCGGAGCTCTCAGATGAGTCATGATAAAATGGTTTTGATCGTTGAAGATGAGCCTGAGATTAGAGAGCTAATTGCGCTTCAGCTTCAGCGCAAAGGCTTTTTGGTCACCAGCTGTGCAACGGCCGAGGAAGGACTCTACCTGGCGGGTCGCAACACCTATGATTTGATGGTGCTCGACTGGATGCTTCCAGGTCAGTCGGGGGTTTCCTTAGCCGAAGGTGTTCGAAACGGTTCCGCTAACTCACAAACCCCCATTTTGATGGTGACCGCAAAGACGGAGCCAGAGGATATCGTCAGGGGTCTTGAGGCCGGTGCTGATGACTATCTTGCCAAGCCTTTTGAGGTGTCCGTACTGATAGCTAGGGTTCAAGCTCTGTTGCGGCGGGCGGGAGCTCCTAAGGAGCCCGACAAGGTGGGTGTGGGTGAGCTGGAACTTGACTCCAAACGCTACGAAGTCACTTGCGCAGGAGAAAAAGTGTCGGTGACTCGATCAGAATTTAAGCTCCTAAAAGCACTGATTGCCCAAGGGGGTGCAGTGCTAACGCGTGATCAGTTGATCTCCGAGATTCAGGGCGAAGGTGTCGCCGTTGTTGGCAGAACCGTGGACACTCATGTATTTGGGTTGCGAAAAAAGCTTGGGATGTGCTCGGATTACATAGAAACGGTGAGAGGCATTGGCTATAGAATCAAGTTCCCTACCAGTTAGATACCCCGCCGGCATCTACTCCCGCCTTTTGCTGACCCAGGCGGCCCTTCTTGCTGGGATGCATCTTCTATTATACGTGGCCCTTAGCTACCTGCTGGCCTCCGAAGACCCAGCCCTTCTAGACTCGCTGGAAATCTTTCTTGGCATGAGTTGGCTGCTTACCTTTGGTCTGTCCGCCGTTTTCATTTTGAGGTTTTTTCAACCGCTTAAAGAGCTTCTTTATAAAGCGCGGAGGCTTCGCAAGGCATCCATTCACGAAGTGGAATGGGGGGAGGATCAGAGAAGGAGCCTGCCTGACGAGTGGGGTGAGTTAGACGAAGCTCTTATGAAAATCCACCGCAGCCTAGATAAGAAGCGCCAGCAGTTTCAGCGCGAACGAGAGGAGCTGCAATCGATTGTATCCAGTGTGGATGATGCGATTTTGGCCATCGGTCATGATCACCGGCTGCGCTACTACAACTCCAAGTTTGCCGTGCACTTTAAGAAAAAGCGCAAAGAAGACCTTTCGGCCTATCACGATCTGTTCGACAGCCCCGAGTTTTACCACACCATGGATGACGCACTTAAGGGGAGAGGCGCCAAAACCCTGCACCTTGACTTAAACACAGCCTCTCAGCCCAGGTCTTTTCGGGTGTCTGTTTCGCCGCTTAAGAATGCTGGTGATGGCCAGATCTACGGGGCTGTGGCGATTTTTCACGATGAAACCGAGACCAAGCTGGCCGACAGTGTGCGGATGGACTTTGTCGCCAACGCCTCCCATGAGCTGCGAACC
>CAYRIE010000208.1:0-3058 GCA_964424215.1 uncultured Pseudobdellovibrionaceae bacterium | reverse complement strand
CTGCTGCTCCAGGGCTTGCTGTTCGGCACGCAGCTTGGCGCCTTTGGATACGAGCCTCTCAAAGCTGGCAAAGCAGGTTTCGCAGCACTCCTGGGGGGCGTCGGTCACGCTCTCTTTGGCAAGGCTCAAGCGCATACCCGCTTCAATTTTCATAAGCGAGGGCACAGAGTTGCCGCAACCGGGGCAAGGAACACCAGCAGAGCTTGGGGCTTCGCCGTCCCAGCTGGGGTCTGAATTTTTCGGCGCGCTTGAAGACATGGGCTCGACCTCAAATTCTTGTCGGATTTTGCCACTTTAAGGTGAATGAGACCTAAGTCTACATCAGGTTCTGCGGGTCTACGTCCACTTGCAGCTGCGCGCGCGGCAGTTTCAGTGACTGAAAGTAATGGGCCAGAGCGTAGCCCAGCCGCCTGAGCGCTCGGTGATCGCTCGACTTTAGGAGAACCTGGAAGCGGTACTTGTTTCTTATTTTGAGCAGTGGACAGGGAGCTGGTCCCAGCACCTCAACATCGGCGCCCTCTTTGGAGATCCAGGTCT
Organism: uncultured Pseudobdellovibrionaceae bacterium; assembly: GCA_964424215.1. Taxonomy (GTDB): domain Bacteria; phylum Bdellovibrionota; class Bdellovibrionia; order Bdellovibrionales; family JAGQZY01; genus CAYRIE01. The sequence continues at coordinate 2,521 of CAYRIE010000208.1, read as the reverse complement.
TTGCAGCCTGAGCGAGCCGGTGGGAAAGACCTTCTGTCTCAGCGGCTTCCGGAGCTGTGATCCGCAAAAGAGTGATCTTGCCCCAGGGGGGATAACCCAGCGCCTGGCGCATTTTCAGTTCGTAATCCGCCATGCCCTCGTAGTTGTGATCCTTAACAAACTGCAAACAGGGATGGGAGGGGTTGAAGGTTTGAACAAGCACCCTGCCGCGCCGGTGGTGCCTGCCAGCTCGGCCACTGACCTGGGTGAGAAGCTGAAAGCTTTTTTCGACAGCACGAAAGTCCGGCAAGTTGAATCCCACGTCCGCCAGCACCAGAGCCACCAGGGAGAGGTGAGGAAAATCCAGTCCCTTGGCGATCATTTGGGTGCCGATCAGAAAATCAACCTGGCGTGCCTCCACCTGACTGATCAGATCTTCTAGATCCTCCCGCGTGGTCACCTCATCCCTATCGGCCCTTGCCAGCCGAGCTGCGGGAAAAATCCGGCGCAGATCTTTTTCGATTTGCTCCGTCCCGAGGCCCATAGGGACAAGCTCCTCTTCCCCAAGCTTCTGGGCTTCGCGGTGAGTGGTGCTCGAGTAGTTGCAATAGTGACAGACCAGATACTGCTCCCCGTGAAGGGTCAAACTGATCTCACAGTTAGGGCAGCGGGGCACCTCCCCCGTGACAGATCCAACCACAGCGGGCGCCATGCCTCTTCGGTTGAGAAACAGGGCTGCCTGCTCGCCTCTTTCAAGACATGCTGCTAGCTCTTCATAAAGTTCAAAGCTCATCCAGCTGGGACGGGAGTCGTTCCACTGCACATCGCCCAGGGCGGCATCCTTCTCCGCCTTTAAGTCCACGATATGAATTTCAGGGAGCTGCTGGCCGGTGGCGCGCTTTTTTAGTGTGTGAAGCGTGTAGATGTTTTCCTGGGCGCGGTGCCAGCTCTCAAGGCTTGGAGTTGCGCTTCCTAAAAGCACGGGGCAGCTCTCAAGTTTGGCGCGCATGATGGCAGCATCCCTAGCATGGTACCTGAGGGTCTCCTCTTGTTTGAAGCTCGCTTCATGCTCCTCATCGACCACTACGAGCCCCAGTCGAGGCAGGGGGCAAAAAAGCGCCGAGCGCGCACCGATGACGACTTCACTTCGGCCTTCAACGCTCGACCACCACTGCTCCGTTTTTTCTCGGTCGGTGAGCTGAGAGTGGAGAACAGCCACCTTAGCGCCAAAGCGTGCGGTGAAGCGATGAACGAGCTGAGGTGTCAGTGAGATTTCTGGAACCAGCACCATGGCCTGCTGGCCACGCTTTAAAACTTCCTCAATCAGTTGCAGATAGATTTCCGTTTTGCCGCTTCCTGTGATTCCGAAAATGAGATGGGTGGAAAAACCCTCCAGCTGGTTCTGAATGTTATCAAAGATCAGCTGCTGCTCTTCCGTTAGAATCTTTCGCTCGTCCCTTGGAACATCGGGAAGCACCGGGGCCTTCGAGGTGGCGCGCTTGCGCCGGGTTTTTTTGAGGGGTGGGTAGACACTTTTTAAAACTCTACCCAGTGGATAGACGTAGTACTCGGACAAGAATTTAAGCCATGCGAGCATAGGGCCGGATAGGGGCGAGTAATCTTCTTCGAGAGTCGTCAGAGGTTTGAGTTTAAATGACTCCGAGGAGGTCTGCTCTTCAATGACGACCCCGCGAACGCTGCGGCCCCTTAGGGGGACTTGCACAAGGGCGCCGGGCGCAATCTTTCCGGCTAGTTCCTCTGGCTCCATGTAAGTGAGCAGCTGGTGAATGGGGGCATCGACGGCGACGCCCCACCGGCGTTCGGTCACCTAAACCTCGAATAGAATTCCTGCACCATGGGCTCCTCAGGAAGAGAAGCGGCCTTTGAGTCGGCAAGGCTTTGCGGCCTCATCAGCGGTTTAGTTTTCGGTCCGATCGTTACGGGCGTTACATTCATAGTTCGCACCATAACGGAGTGCTGGTTCCACAGATAGCGGCGCAGCTGAGGAAAGGTAAGGCTTGCCGTTTGCTCCCTGTGCTCATCCACAACGAGCTCCGCCTGGCTGGCGAAACGAATCCGCTGAATCAAAAAAGAGTCCTGCTCTATCCACAGGGCGGGAGTTGCTTTGGGCTCTCCCAGTACGTAGCTAATGGTGCCGCCTACCCGGCCAAGTCTCACCCAAGGCTCGGGAGCGTAATTGGTAGCGGTGGGGCCCTGGGCACTTGCAGCACGGCGGGCGCGCTGGGGTAAAAGATCAAGATCCACCAGCCGGTGAATCATGTCACTGAGACCTCTAAAGTGAAATAGGTTTTCGACAAACTCCGAGCTAAGAGGGTAGGACTTTACTTTGCCATCTTCCCACACATAGCGCCGGCCACCGCTGTACACTACGGTAAGAGACCAAGATTTAGCGCCTGCCGGACGAGCTTCCAGCCGAAGTGTGTCCCCATCTTCGACGGTCCACTTTTCTTGAACCAAGAGGGTTCTGGGGCCCATCTGGAACTGAACTTCTTGGTTGATCTGATAAGCGGATTCACCGTGA
>CAYRIE010000207.1:0-3094 GCA_964424215.1 uncultured Pseudobdellovibrionaceae bacterium | reverse complement strand
GACTGAAGGCTCACGAAAACTTCACCATCAAGAACTCTGAAGAGAAAATTTTTATCTCTCAAGGCATGGAGCTTGAAGCCACACTTACGGCCGCACCGAATCAGCCTGCAACCCTGAGCCTGCGCGGAAAAGATCTGGCCGTAAAACTTGCCATTCCCCTACCCGCAGGAGAGCTGACCTACGGAAAGACCTTTGAGCTCAGAGACTTTGGCCAAGACTTCGATTTACGGGTGCTTCCGGAGCTTCAAAAAATTTCTGATCCCATGCGCGCTCGCTATGAAGCCTGCTCCGAATACAAATACCACTGCGGATGGCAGTGGAAAGAGGGTCAGTACCAACACACCTGTGAACACCGCATGATCCACGGCCAAAAAAAGACGGAGTATCAAAACACTGAAAGCCTTGAATTTTTGGAAGTGATCGCCGTAGATAAAAGCGGCCGTCGTCTCGCTGAACTTTCGCTCTCTCGAAGTCTTGGCATCCAGCAGACCGTGGTGAGAGATCACGCCTGCGAGCCAACGCACTAGCCAGCTAAGTGGTGGCTACTGGGTCTGCCAGTAAAAGAAGGGTTCAAGGGCCCACTGTGCAGCCTCCTCCAAGTAGGTCTCGGTGATCTCACCTTGTCCGTCCAGGTCACTTAAGGTTTTGGCAACTCGGGCCCATTGAAGCTTGCGTCTGAGCTGATAAGGCAGATGGGCCCACCGGTCCCTCGCCTGATCCGTCCAAAAAGGTTTTAGCTCCTCAAAGCTGAGCCTCTGAGCGGGCTTAAACTCCCCTAAGCATAAGGCCCCAAGCTCCTCTTTTAGATCGGGCAAATAAAAGCTCTCCTCGGCTCCCCCTAGGGGCGTCATGTGGGCCCATAGGGCAATGCGGTCCAAGATGGGACCTGAAAGCTTTGACTGATAGGCCTTTAAGTTCTTAAGAGAGCACTTGCAACGCATCGAGGAGGTCATCTTGACCGTTCCTGGTACCCAGTAGCCACATGGACATAAGTTCGTTGTGGCCACCATCTGAAACTGCGTGGGAAAGGTTTTATAATGATGTCCTCTGTAAAGGTGCACTTGCCCCTCTTCTAAGGGCTCCCTGAGCGCCTCCTGCACCTGGGGCTTAAACTCTAAAAGCTCATCCATCACCAAAAGTCCTCCATGGGATCTAGAAAGAGCGCCCGCCCGGATGGGCACTCCTCCGCCAAGGAGCGCCAGCGAGGAGCAGGTGTGGTGAGGACTCACCACGGGCCGCCATCTTTCCAAACTGTCCACGGACCTATGGGTTTGCAGGATTTGAAAAGACTCATCTTCTGTAGGAGAGCTGCGAAAGCCAATAATAGATTTAGCCAAAGTGCTTTTTCCCGTACCAGGGATCCCGCTAAGGAGTGTGTGATGCTCCCCCAGGATCATTGCAGAAATCCAGCGCTTGTACCGGACAGGGAGTTTGAGCTGCGGGATTTTAGGACGCACCCACAGCTCATCAATGGCCTTGGGGTGGGACCAGTCCTCCTCAAACATATCCAAAGCGTGGCGCAAATTTTTAATCGATTTGGCGCGCCACAAGGTCGGTGGCCTTTGGTAGCTACCGGTGATCAAAAAATCCCCCGTCCGTGGAGGTGGGAGGGTGTTTAAATCTGCCTCCGCCGAACTCACCTCGCCGGAAAGAGTGAGTCCGCCGTAGGCGTGAAAATTCTCAGATAAGGGCCAGGGCGGCTGCCATTGACCGGTCCCCTCAAGCAGCAAAAGTGCCATGGGCAAATCCAGGCCAGCGCCTGATTTTCTCCCGTGGGGCGGCATCAAATGAACCACGATCTTCTGACTGCTGGGCCACTCAAATCCTTGCTGAAGAAGTGCGGACTGAATCCTATGTACGCTCTCCCTAATCAAGGGGTCGGGCAAACCTAATATGGTCATGCCAGGTAGGCCTTTAAGCAGTTCAAGCTCCACCTGCACCCGCTTTAACTCATCACCCTGATAGGCAAAGGACGTCATGCGCATATCGCACTTAGAGTGCAAAGACGTGCCCACAGCTAATGAGCCTTTTAAAGGGAGGGCGTAGAATTTCTGTCCGAAGTCCGGAGACGAGGGGGAGGAGCGGGGCGAGTTAAGATAAATAGCGAAACACCTGTGAGCAGCGCGGTCACGCTCACCTGAACCCACAAAAGCGGGACGATCCACCAGACGATCATTAAAGATCCGGCCATGGTGCTAACGGCTAAAAGTTTGGTGGGCGTTGAGATGGAACCGGTTCTCTCCCAGTCCTCGATGGCCTTTCCCAGGTGGGGGCGCGTCCTTAACCATGTGTAGGCTTTGGGCGAGGATCTGAAAAAACACCACCCGGCAGCTATCAGAAAGGGCGTGGTCGGCCAAAGCGGCACAAAAATCCCCATCACGCCCACGACTACGAAGGTGACTCCCACAGCAAATATGAGGCGGCGAAGATAGGGGTTACGGATAAGTTTCATACTGTTAAGTCTAACACGACAAGGCAGCAGCGTGCACCACAACTCGCAAAGTTAAGAGTCGCTTTCCATCTGGTGGAGCATTTCATTTCGGTGCGCAAGACTCTGCCCCATCCGGTCCGCCATATCGCCCCAAAGCTGAGCTTGTTCAGAGCTTAGATGCTGGGTCATGGTAGCTTTAAAAAGTCCTAGCCAGCGCGCCAGAAGGGGCCGGGTAAAGCCCCTTTCAAAATGTTTTAGAACTGGGTTGTAACGGTGATCCGAGTAGGGCTTTCCCCCCAGCCTGAGCCACCAAAAGTGAGTGAGTTTATCAATGTGCTCGGGCCAGCTGTCCACCGACCCAAAGGGCACCTTAAGGAGCTCGTCCTTGGACACTTGAGTGTAGAAGTCATCGACCACATTATAGATATCCCCGTGGGAGAACTCCCGATCAAAAAATACGACTGTATCGGTACTGGATGGTTTAGAAATCATAGCCTCTCAAAAGCCCGTTAAAAACTTGTAATGTTGTATATCACATGCAACATTAGGTCTCAAAGTGTCAAGATCTCTTGGCCATAAAAAAGCAGGGTGAGAACATGAAGAAGCTAGCTCCCTATCAGATCTTTTTCCCTATCGGCGTTCTCAGCTCCTTGGTGGCTGTGT
>CAYRIE010000206.1:0-3118 GCA_964424215.1 uncultured Pseudobdellovibrionaceae bacterium | reverse complement strand
TTGGCCCAGCCGCGGCTCATTCTCAGCTCGGGCCAAGCGGCCAAGTACCACAGCGGGGGCGAGGTTCCCGTCCGAAGCAGCGGGTTTGCCTCCAGCCAAGTGCACTGGAAGTCCTATGGACTTATCATCGAGGCCAAAGCGCATTTCAACGCTGAAAACCAAATGGATCTGGATCTGCAGCTGGAACTCTCCAGCCTCGATTCGGCCTCCGGCACCGCCGATGCGCCGGGTATTTTAAAGAAGCGCTTTGAAAACCATATTTTTATGGATCCAAACAAGCCCGTGGTGCTGGTGGATTTTCTCGATCTGCAATCGGTGGAGCAGTCCTCAGGGCTCCCCGTTGTAAGTTCGATTCCGCTCTTGGGCTCTCTTTTTAAAAGTCAGGGGACACGTTACCAAGACAGCAGGTTCTGCCTTTTGATCCTTCCCAACTTTTAAGGAGCGTTATGGAAATCCTCAAAAGTCCTTCAGAACAGGGCCCTCTGACTGAGCTACTCGAAGATCTAACTGTTACAGAAATTCTTATTCTGGGCGGAAGCAGAATCTGGATCGAGCGCAACGGGAAGCTGTGCGCTTGGCACTCAAGCTTCTCGGGCTCTTTGGAGTTTCATCGGTTTGTTAACCAGTGCCTGGATGAGGCGGGCTTGGTGGTCGATCTTAAGCGGCCCTTTGGCGACGGAGTCTGGCGGGATTTTCGCCTGCACGTAACGCTTTCGCCTCTAAGTGAGGAAACCTGCTTGAGCCTTCGAAGACAGCAGCGCGAGGGCTGGAGCTTCGCCGCTCTGCTTGAGAACGGGTGGGCCTCATCCCGGTGGGTGAACACTTTGTCAAAGTGGTTTCAAGAGGGCCAAAGCCTTATCGTCTATGGCGACACGGGCTCTGGAAAGACGGCTACGGCCGAAGCGCTTTTAAAGGCGCTACCAGAAAACTGCCGCGTGGTCCTACTTGAAGACACCAGGGAGATAAAGCCCCCCAACGACGCTTCCACTCGCCTTGTGACAAGAAAGCCTCAAGGCGATCTTAAAGAGATCAACTTCACGGAGCTGCTTCGTCAGTCCCTGCGCATGCGGCCTGATCGCCTTGTCATGGGCGAGATCCGCGGCTCGGAGGCTAAAGACTTCCTGATGGTGCTTGCCTCAGGTCACTGCGGAGGACTGGCCACACTGCACGCAGACTCAGCCACCAAAGCTCTTTTGCGTCTTGAAATGCTGGTGCAGCTGGGGGCGCCGCAGTGGGACCTTCGCAGTGTCAGGCTTCTGATCGCGCACTCTATACACTATCTGATCAAAGTGGGTCGAGACGACAAGGGCGTGCGCCGGCTGCTGGCGCTGGATAAAATCTCAAGCCTTGAGCCCACGGGTTTTTTACTTGATTCTGTGGACCTTGAGGAATGAAAAAAGCCCCGCTGAAACCAGCGAGGCTTATAAAGTTGATGCTTTAATCTTCTGCTTTAGTGCTTTTTTGCTTTAGCGGAAGCCACTGCAGGAGGAGCTTTCTTGGCGGCCTCTTTAGCCATGGCCCCTTTTTGATCAGCTTCCTCTTGAGGTGCTTCAGCTTTTTTCTTAAGACCTGAGGCCTCAAGAATTTTAGTGCGCAACTGAACCATCACATCGCCATTGGCCTTCAGGTAATTCTTGGCTGCATCTCGGCCTTGGCCCAGACGCTCACCGTTCATGGAGTACCAGGCACCTGATTTTTCAACCAGGTCGTACTTCACCGCCAGATCCAGAATATCACCTTCGGCAGAAATGCCCTCACCGTACATAATGTCGAATTCGACTTTAGCGAAGGGGGGCGCCATTTTGTTCTTAACAACCTTCACGGCTGTGCGGTTACCGACGACATCTTCACCCACCTTAATGGCGCCGATCCGTCGTACGTCCAAGCGCACAGAAGAGTAGAATTTCAGTGCGTTTCCACCGGTCGTGGTTTCGGGGTTTCCAAACATCACGCCGATTTTCATGCGGATTTGGTTGATGAAAATAACGGTGGTGTTGCTGCGGCTGATAGCGCCGGTCAGTTTGCGAAGAGCTTGAGACATCAGGCGGGCCTGAAGTCCCATGTGGCTGTCACCCATATCGCCTTCGATTTCGGCTTTGGGAGTAAGAGCTGCCACGGAGTCAACGACCAGGAGGTCAATGGCACCGGAGCGAACCAGTGTTTCCGTGATTTCAAGAGCCTGCTCTCCAGTGTCCGGTTGGGAGATCAACAGATCTTCCGTGTTCACACCCAGCTTGCGGGCGTAGGTTACGTCCAGCGCGTGCTCGGCATCCACGAAGGCTGCCACGCCACCGGTCTTTTGCACCTGAGCAATGGCCGAAAGCGCTAAAGTGGTCTTACCTGAGCTTTCCGGACCGTAAACTTCAACAATCCGGCCGCGGGGCAAACCGCCGATACCGAGCCCAATATCCAAACTGATGGAGCCTGTGCTAATCACTGGAATGTCGTCGTAGAGATTTTGCTCGCCTCCGAGCCTCATGATGGAACCTTTGCCGAACTGCTTTTCAATGGCTGCTACGGCCAGATCCAGAGCCTTGGACTTTTCGAGTTTTGAGGGATTCATTTCCATGGCACAACTCCTTTTTTAGACTGATTTGATCGCGTTCAATAAGACCTCAAGCGCGAACAGAACGGAAGCTCTTTGGATGTCTTCTCGCTCCCCGTCAAACAGGTTTCTTTGGGTCTTTTCAAAATTCGGGCCCAGCCAGGAAAACCACACAGTGCCCACAGGCTTGTCCGGCGTTCCGCCGCTCGGACCGGCGGTTCCTGTGACGCTCACGGACCAATCTGTTTGGAGGGCGCGCCTGACTCCCTGAGCCATTTGAAGGGCCACCTCAGCGCTCACGGCGCCATGAAGCTTTAAGGACTCAGGGCTCACTTCTAGGAGTCGCTCTTTGACGCTGTTGTCGTAGGCGACCACAGCCCCTTTGAAAAATTCCGCTGCGCCAGGCCGTTTTGCGACTTCAGCCGCTAACTGACCGCCGGTGCAGGATTCCGCAAGACTGAATTTCCAGCCCCGGGCCACCATAGTTGAGTGGATTTGAGCCATTAGATCTTTTATCGGGTCTTGTTTCACAGAACCGCCTTTCCCAAATGGATGAGAGCGAGAGTGGCCGCT
>CAYRIE010000205.1:0-3143 GCA_964424215.1 uncultured Pseudobdellovibrionaceae bacterium | reverse complement strand
GCAGGCAAAGATCATGGCGCTTGAGTTTAGCTTTTTAGGAAAGCATCTTAGGGAAAAGGCCGAAGCTGCTCGTTAAATCCACTAGTGAACCGATGCTTTTGGCAAAGAGGTGAGCTGTAAGGCTTGGGTGTTAAGCTAGTGAGACATCTAAAAACATCATGACTACAAAGCCGAGCAAGAAGGCTTGGCTTGAAGGTCCGAGAGCTTTGGTGTGATCCATCTCGGGGATCATCTCCTCAACCACCACATAGATCATAGCGCCGCCGGAAAAGGCCAACAGAGCCGGAAGGAGTGGCATAAAAAATGAGGTGGCAGCAAATCCCAAAAGCGCAGCTCCGGCCTCAAGAAGTCCGGTGGCCGTAGCCACCCCAAAGGCCATCGCTTTTGAATAGCCCACGCTCACAAGGGCTGCCGCCACAATAAAGCCCTCGGGGATATCCTGCAGACCAATGCCTGTTACAATGGGCAGCGCCAGATCAAGGCTTCCGCTCCCCACGCCGCCTCCCACTGCAAGACCCTCAGGAAAGTTGTGAAGAGCAATTGCGATCACAAAGAGCCAAATTCTACGCATGCGGGAATCCCCGCCTTCCTTGCCGCTAAAAAAATGCTCATGGGGAATCCAACGGTTGCAGGCCAAAAGAAACCATCCGCCGAGCATAATGAAAAGGCCCGTTAAGAGGGCGCCCTGGTTGGTGCTGCCCAGCTGCTCTGAGGCCAGCTCAAGGGAGGGGAGCACCAGAGAAAATCCTGCAGCCGCCAGCATAATCCCTGAACTGAAGCTCAAAAGAATGTTGTTCATCTTAGGTGAGAGTTTATCCACGGCTAGGGCAGGGAGTGCGCCCAGGGAGGTGGCAAAAGCTGAGACAAAGCATCCTAATAAAACCAGCTGCAAATTCATGATCTCTTTTGGCTCCTTAGAGTCCTAAGGTTACTTCTCCTTAGCCTCCTTGCAAATCCTTTATAAAAGCTGAGGCTAAGAAAGGGGCCATTCACAAATTTCCCCAGCTCTTCTGGTAGGGTGCGCGGATAAGTCCAACTGTGGATTGTGAGGAGTTACTATGAGCAAAGTCGCAGTTATTGTGGGAAGCCTACGTAAGGAATCTTTTAATCGCAAAATGGCCAACAACTTGATCGAGTTGGCCCCCAGCGCCCTTGAGCTTGAGATTTTAGAGATCGGGCAGCTGCCGATGTACAATCAAGACTTAGATGAGAGCCCTCCGTCAGAGTGGACCGATTTTAAAACGGCGCTCCAAAGTTATGACGGCGTGATCTTTGTGACTCCGGAGTACAACCGGTCGGTGCCAGGAGTTTTAAAAAATGCTCTGGATGTGGGATCAAGGCCCTACGGTCAAAGCGCCTGGGAGAAGATTCCAGCAGCGGTCGTGAGCGTTACGCCGAGCGCGCTCGGTGCCTTTGGTGCCAATCACCACCTCAGACAAACCCTGGTATTTTTAGATATGCCCGTGATGCAGCAGCCTGAAGCCTACATTGGGGGCGCCTCTGAACTTTTTGATGAGTCAGGGAAGATCAGCAAAGATTCCACGAAGGAATTTATGACGAAGTTTCTTGAGGCTTATGAAGGCTGGCTAAGCCACTTTAAGAAGTAGCCCGTTAAGCTTTTTTCGCACGAACTTCCGTCTGGAATATGAAATCATGCAGGGCCCTTTTGTCTTTACGGTAAAAGACCATAAGGTAGCCAATCAGCAACACAAAAACCGAAATTCTTCTCCCGAGAGTGTCCCGCAGGCCTGCCCTCAAAAAGGAAAGCTTGCGTCCTGCCTCGTCAACTACGACAAGGTCCACCGCCATCTTACCCCAGGTGGCTGATCGGGTTGAGAGGAGGTAGCCCGAGTAGAAAAATTCCAGGGCGAGGTAAACAATCATAAAGGACCCTGCGCCCCAAGGTAGTGCCTCACTTACGGCATTTGAAACAACGAGCAAAACCAGGCCGTCAATGACAGCAGCCAGGAACCGCTTTCCCAGGTCAGCCGGGGGGCCGGGGTTGATTCCATCCTGGAGATGACTGGAGCTTTCATTCAGAGAGCTTTGGGCGGCGATCGAACTGGAGTTATTGTCTGTAGAATTCATGGCAAAAGGACTAGCGGTAAATTCTATTCGTTGCAAGAAACTAAGTGGCTGCATGAAATCCCTGGAAAAGGGCCTCTCAGAGCCCTTTTAGCTGGCGCTGGGCGATTACGCATCCAGCCAGGCAGCCCACAGGGATTCATTAGCTGTAGGCCAGCCAGCCAGCCAGCAATCCTTATCGTTACCGGTAGGACTTCGTTGGGCCCCCACCTGAGCAGCTATCAGCTCATGGCCCCAATGACCTGACACCTCGACGAGACCTTTGACGAACTTTAAAAACCCGATCGGTTTTGGGCTCAACCAGAGGTTGGGGCTATGTCATTCTAAACAAAACACAAAAAGGACGTACTTGATGAAGTTACTTGTTTTGCTGGTGACGCTTTGTTTCTCTGTGGGAGCTCAGGCTGATTCTTTTCTCTCAAAGGCTCTAGGCAATGTAAGCACAGGCTTCTACCTTGCACCCTACGGGGCCTATATCGCCAATGGCTCTATGAAAAACAAAATATCTAATCAGCCCGTCGCCGCAGATAACGGTGATTATTCTTACGACTATTTCGGTTCGCGCTATGGGGTTCAGCTCGGCCCCATGATCGGCAAAGTGACTCTTGGATTAGATATCTCTTTTGGAACGGTGGACTTTAAGTTCAAGCACCCTTCAGGCACCCAGCTGGGCGAGTCTGATTTTAATGGCAGCCTTATCAGCGCCTTTTTGATGTACCGAGGAAACAGGTTCGCACCTTGGATTGGATTTATTTTCACTGGGGGCGGTAAGTTTGGTGGCGATGACAACAGTGGCCTGGGAGATGCTGCAGGTATTTCTTTAGGGTTAGGATTTAAGCTGCTTCAATGGCTCCAGCTCAACGTAGACATCAGGTCCTACGCTTACCACAGCATGAAGGACAACGGCACTGACATCAAGCTGCCCATCACGGATCAAGATCTCTACAACGTCACCGAAACCCTCTTAGGCCTTAGCATCCCCTTCGAATTTGGCGGCCAAAAATAAAGGTTCCAGGGCGGAGGCAAGTTTTTAACGCAACAGTTCCTGCATGGCCTCC
>CAYRIE010000204.1:0-3144 GCA_964424215.1 uncultured Pseudobdellovibrionaceae bacterium | reverse complement strand
CGGCGGTCTCAATAACTTTGTAGTGGTCCAAGGCCTTTTTTATAAGCGTGGACGGTATATGCTCAGCTAGTCTTTCCAAATCCACCCACTTAAGGGGCCCCTCAGGCCGAATCCCCCTTTGGACCTGCACGAAGATGTCATAGCGTGTGATGTGGTGCTTGTAGTTGAATGAGGCCGGCGGCTTACTTACGCGCTCAGCGGATCCGGGCAAAAAAAGTTGGCCCTTTAAAAAGGGAGCGTAGTCGTTCACCCTGACCGCGAGCTTTCCAGCTTTAATAAAGACCTGAGGCCGCCAAATCCAAAGGTGCTTTTCCGGACGAGGTCTAAGTGCTGGGATTTGAGCTGTTAAGCCGTCCTTACGAGCCCTGCACCGCCTGGCCACCGGGCAAATGCTACAGGTCGGACTTTGGGGCGTGCACACCGTCGCTCCAAGTTCCATAACCGCCTGATTGTAGATATAGGGGTCGGCAGCTTCAGCGAGCCGATCGGCAAGCTCCTGAAGCGCGCGCGCGGCCCCGGCCTTCCACCAACTGCCTTCAAAACCCATGAGCCGGGTGAGCACACGAACCACATTTCCATCGACCACCCCCACCTTTTCGCCGAAAGCCAGGCTTGCGACAGCTCTTGAAGTGTAGGGGCCAAAACCTGGCAGCTTTGAGAGCTCCACAGAAGATCTAGGAAACCTCTTCATCCGGTGAAGAGTTTCGGCAGCTTCTTTGAGCCGCCGTGCCCTTGAGTAGTAGCCAAGGCCTGACCAGGCCGAGAGGACATCTTCCACGGGTGCTTCTGCCAGGTCCGCAAGCTTTGGAAACTGTGCTAAAAATCTTTGGTAATAGGGCACCACGGCCGCCACGGTGGTCTGCTGCAACATCACCTCAGAGATCCAAATTCGATAGGGGTCTCTGTCAGCCCGCCAGGGAAGAGGGCGACGGTTTTTTTCAAACCACTCGCTGAGCTCAGAGGCCACGGTGCTGGGTAGATCAAAGGAGGGCTGTGCCATACCCTTTGTTAGCAGCTTTGGGCTCACCCCTGCAACGTCCTTGACGCACCCGCTGATCACCGGTGCAGCAAGGCATGATAGGTTAGGCCCCAAGGAGAGCCTGTCATGGAATACAAACCTGTTTCCGGTCGTGAGTTGCCGCGTTTTGCCGGCATCAAAACTTTCTTCAGATTGCCCCATGTTCCCGTGGACGCCGACTACGAGGTAGGCATTGCCGGAGTTCCCTTTGACGGCGGCGTCTCCTACCGCCCAGGCGCGCGTTTTGCGCCCACCAAAGTGCGGGAGCTCTCATCCTTGGGAAGAGCTTTTCATATGGGGCGCCTGCAAAACTTCGTTGAAAAGATCAAGGTTGCGGACCTGGGAGATTGTCCCACGGTGCCGGTCAGTCTTGAGGACTCCCACCGGAACATCGAGAACTATTTTTCTAGGCTTATGAGCCTCAACAAAAAGTTCATCGCCGTGGGCGGCGATCATTCCACTACGTTACCGCTTCTTCGAGCTGTGAATAAGGCGGTGAAAGAGCCCGTAGCGCTGATACACTTTGACGCTCACCTGGACACCTATCCTGCGGCTTGGGGTCATGAGTACCATCACGGCGCCTTCTTCCGTCACGCCGTGGAAGAGGGGCTGGTGGATCCTAAGAAGAGCCATCAGATTGGAATTCGAGGTCCGCTGGCAGGAGCTGATGATCTAGAGTTTGTGAAAAAACACGGGGTCAACGTGCACACGGTAGATGACGTTCGCAGGGGAAGCATGGATCAGTTTGTGGCCTCGCTGCCGAGGTTTGACGAACAGCCAGTCTATATTAGCTTTGACGTGGACTGTTTGGATCCCGTTTATGCTCCCGGAACGGGCACTCCCGTTGTGGGCGGGCTGACAACTTACGAAACCCAAAAAATCCTAAGGGGGCTTCAGATTAAAAATTTGGTAGCGGCCGACCTGGTGGAAATATCTCCACCCTATGATGTGTCGGACCTCACAGCCCTCGTGGGTGTGGACGTCATTTTTGAATACCTAGGCCTGTTTGCAGCTCAGGCGGAGTGAAGCGTAGCTACAGAATCTCTTTGAGTGTTTCACTTACGCCCGAGATCTTCTCCAGCGCACCCTGAGCAAAATCGGGGCGGCCGCCGCCTTTACCGCCGTGAACTTTAGCCAAACCCTTGATCACGTCTCCAGCTTTTATGTTGGAGTTTAAATCTTTAGTCACTGTCACCACAACTGCGTGGCTGGGACCTTGCGCACTCACCACAACGCTGACAGCGCTGCCTAGTTTGTCGCGCAGCTTATCTGCGGTGGCGCTGAGCACCTCGCGGTCCTGGGTGGGCATCTCCGCGTAAACCCAGCGGCCCTCTCCCTTAGTTAGGGGTTGAGCTGAGGTTAGAACCTCTTCGATGTTGAACCCAGAGGACTGAAGGTTGCGCAGGCCTTGCTCCAACGACTTTATGTGCTCTTTGGTTTTTTCAAGCCAAGCTTTCAGGGCTTTGGGTTGCTCAAGGATCTGACTCCAGCTCTCCTGAACGCCAGCGGTCTGTTTGAACTCGCGGTAGTCCTGAGCTATCTGATTCAGAAATCTAAGTGCCGTCTCGCCAGCGACAGCTTCGATCCGCCGAACGCCAGCGCTCACGCCCGTTTCAGAAACGATTTTAAAAAGTCTGATCTGGCTGGTGTTGGTCACATGGGTGCCTCCGCACAGTTCCATGGAAAAGCCTGCCATGCTCACCACTCGAACATGGGAGTCATAGCTTTCACCTGCCAAAGTGAGAGCCCCATGATCCAGGGCCTCTTGATAGCCCACGGTCTTTACCTCAACGGGCAGCGCTTGGGCGATCTGTTCATTGACGATAGCCTCAATTTTTGTGTGTTGCTCGCTGCTAAGGCTTTCGGTGTGGGTGAAATCAAAGCGCAGGCGCTGGGGTTCAATTAGGGATCCTGCTTGACGGACGTGTTCACCTAAAACTTGCCGGAGCGCCTGATGAAGCAGGTGGGTGGCCGAGTGGTGGTTGGCAGTCTCTCGTCTTCGCTCGTCCCGCACTTTTTGCACCACCGAGGAGTCAGAGACCAGCTCCCCTTCCAGAACCTTAACGTGAAGAGCGTGCAAGCCCCCGATCTTCTGGGTGTCGAGCACTTCGGCCCTACCTTGGCTT
>CAYRIE010000203.1:0-3168 GCA_964424215.1 uncultured Pseudobdellovibrionaceae bacterium | reverse complement strand
GCTGGCACGACTCTAGCAGTGCTCTTAGGTGGGGTCCTTAAACGGGGGGGAGATTATGCTGACATGGTTAGCCGAAGGCGGCGCCTTTATGTATGCGATTTTAGGTGTGTCTGTGATTGCGTTTGGTGTCATTATCGAACGAGTCTGGACTTTGAGTTTCTCTTACACCTGGGATGGTAAGTTCTTTCATCACTTTAACCGGCTTTTGAAGAGCCAAGACTTCGTTAGCGCGGAGAGAATGTGCAGAGAAACGGGCCATCCTTTGGCGCGGGTCATGCTGCTCTCACTGGGCAACAGAGCTGAGTCCGCTGAGATTTACGAGTCAGCGGCTCAAATTGGGATGCAAAAGCTGGCATCTAAAATAGCCAAACGCACTGGACTTCTCCAAATGTTCGGCAACGTGGCGACTCTCTTAGGACTGCTTGGAACGATTCAAGGTCTGACGGTGGCCTTTTCGAGTTTGTCTGCCAGCAGCGGGGCTGAAAAAGGTGCTCTCCTGGCGGCGGGGATTTCTACAGCTATGAATACGACAGCCTTTGGACTCATCGTAGCGATTCCATGCGTAGTGGCCTACACCCTCTTAAGTAATAAAGAGAACGCCATCCTGGACGAGTACAGCAACCAGGTGGACTCACTTCTGCATCATTTGAACCGGGCTAGCCTACAAGAGAGTGTTCCTGGCCGCGCCGATAGAATAGTTGATATGGATCACAGGAGCGCTATATGAGCTCCGATCGCTGGAAGCGCCGGGCAAGTGGGGAGGAAGAAGAGCTTTCTCTGCTCCCGATCATGAGCCTGCTGATTATTCTGATTCCGTTTCTCGTAGGTAACGTGGCTTTCTTTCACCTTAAGTCAGTTACGGTCTCAACGCCTGGATCTAGCTCAAGCAGCGAAGTGGTTCAGGAGGAAAAAGATCGGAATGTCCTGGTTCGAGTGAAAGTCGCTCACGGCATCATTGATTTTCAAATGCTCGATGAAGACTCTGCATCGATTGTATGGGAGCGCAAAGTCCCCATGAAGTCGGCCGAGTACGAAGGCGAGTTGAGCTCCTACATCCACAGAATTGTAACGAGCTACGACAAGTTTAAAACGGTTATTGTCCAAGTCGATGATGACCTTCAGTACGGCAGCTTGGTGAAACTCATGTCTTCGTTGAGCTGGGATAAAGCTCCCGAAGCTCCGGGCGGCGAGCGGCAGGTGAATGTGGTGCTTTTACCTAGAGGAGTGATCTGATCATGGCCAAAAAAAGCGCAAAAGTCCGACCCAGAAGAGCGAAGCCCGCAGCTTTGTCCATGACATCATTGATGGATGTGTTGACCATTATTCTCTTGTTTCTCTTAGTGAACTACGCGGACAACGTGACCGACGAAAGCATTCCCGAGAACATGGATCTTCCGAGTGTTCAGACAAAGACGATCTCAAAAATGGAAGATGGTCTGGTGGTAACTATCGATAGAAAGGGAATTATGATCGGGGAGCGCTTGCTGCCGTTCAATTCCCATGAGGCTACGCTATCTCAAGCCTTTAAAGCCTCAGGGGCTGAGAGACTCAGAATCAAAGCCGACAAGGATCTTGATTACAGAGTTGTCGACAGAATTCTTATCGGAGCCGCGCAGGCAGGCATGGGCAACATCGATTTCATAGCTATGGTGGAGGAGTGATCATGAGAATCATCGCGCTGGTCTTTGTCGTATCTTCCTGGATGGTTCCTACGCACTCTTTCGCAAAAGGAGCATCTGCAGGTAAGGGCACTGTTTCAGCCTCGACCTTCAGTGCTCCCAACAATAAGCCGCTGTCCATTAAGGGGCAGGCCAACCGTCTGTCCATGATGACGGTGCTGCAGAATCAACAGGATGATGTGAATTTCGTAAGAATTAAACAGAACTTTAAAAATGAGATCTTGCATACAAATTTTTAAAGAGGGGAAGTCGTCGTGTTGAGAAGCACAGTTGCAGTCATATCAATTAAGGGTGAGTCAGGGGAGTGGAAGCCTCTTCACGTCATGCCTTTGGAAAACTATCCGATCAACTTTAAAGCTGGCGACTTGAACCTCTGTATGATGGTGGGTAAAGACCAACGCGTTCGGGTCCGTGCGGGCCGGGAAAGCACCCAAGTTTTCGGTTTGAACTCCGAAAAGAACATCTTTATCAACGGCCAAGAGTATAAGATCAAGTGCAAAAAAGACATCACTCTCTTTACTTACGACTCTCTGAAAAGATCCTTTGGTTACTCCTCTGTGTTTCATATCGTGGCGATCGTGGGTATGAGCATTTATATGATGCTCAATCCGGTGCAGGTTAAAATGCCTGAGCCCAAAGATGTCATCAGTCTCAACGAGGTTAAGGACCTTCTTAAAAAAATTGATGAGGTACCAGAGCCTCCCGTCGTCCGCATTGAGCCTAGGCCGGAGCCTGTTCCTGAGCCTCCCGTTCTTGAAGTCGTAAAGCAGCCTACGCCTGCGCCTCAACCTAAGCCTGTCGCTAAGCGTCCTGAGCCTGTGAGAAATCCTAAGCCTGTTGCGAAGGCGCCCGCTGAACCTGTAAAACAAGTGGCCGCCAAAGCTAGAGGCAGCGCTAAGGTGGGCCGCCAGGCGACCAGTCCAGCTCCTGCCCAACCTAGTGCGGGACAAATTGCCAATGCGAAGGCCGCTAAGTCGTTAGCCTTTTTGTCATCCTCTGCGGGAAGCTTTTCTTTAAGTGATAACAAATTTGCCTCTCCAGGAGGACTTGTTGCAGACGCTCCATTAAGTGCCACAGCTCCAGGTGCGACTCGCCAAGGCACCAGAGCTCTCCAGGGTATGGCAAAGGGCTATGCGAGCGGCCCCATTCAGACCCGGGGCAGTCAAGGTGTGGGCAACCCCACAGTCTTTGAAGGCCACGAAGACGGCAGGGATTATGAAAACGTTCAGGGCCGAGTGGCAGCCTCCAGCCTGCAGGGCGCTGGAAAAGTTGCGGTCAGGATGCCTTCTTCAGGCCTAAGTCTTTCTGGGAGCGGCAGCATCTCTGAATCTCTTCTTGAGAAGATTCTAGCTAAGCACATTGATCGCCTGCGCTACTGTTATGAAAGGCAGCTTCTGAGCGATGCTAGTCTTAAGGGCCGCCTTACCATGCAGTGGACTATTTCGACTTCTGGTAAGACCTCTGATATTCGCGTAGCCGACTCGCAACT
>CAYRIE010000202.1:0-3197 GCA_964424215.1 uncultured Pseudobdellovibrionaceae bacterium | reverse complement strand
CATCCCGTCCTAGTCCATTGTGATCGCTCTGCCAAAACCGTTTGGAGCTACTTTTGCTAAATGCCATTATCCGCTATGCGCTAAAACACCGCCTGCTCGTTGTAGCCCTAACGAGTTTTGTTGTGGTCTATGGAACCATCACGGCTCGCAACCTGCCCATTGATGTCTTTCCGGACATCACTCGGCCCACAGTTACAGTTATGACCGAGGCCCATGGCATGGCCCCTGAGGAGGTAGAGACCCGAGTCACTCTTCAAATTGAGTCCTACCTCAACGGTCTTCCGGGAGTGGAAAGAGTGAGATCCCAGTCGGTTATCGGCCTGTCTGTTATTTATGTGGAGTTTGAGTGGGGCACGGATATCTATCGAAACCGCCAGCTGGTTCAGGAAAAACTCAACTTGGCCCAGGAAAGACTTCCCAAGGATATCACCTCCGTTATGGGACCTGTGGGTTCACTGATGGGGCAAATACAACAGATTGCTGTGTATTCGGAGGATGGGTCCATAAATCCTATGGAAGTTCGCAGCATTGCAGAGTGGGTTTTGCGCCCGCGCCTTATGACTGTTCCTGGAATTGCTCAGGTGGTTTCCATTGGCGGCGAGCTGAAACAGTACCAGATTCTTTTGTCCGCTGAAAAGCTCAATCAGTATCAGCTCGCTGTAGAGCAGGTGGATAGGGAGCTAGCCCACATCAGTCAAAACACAACGGGGGGATTTCTTGAAAAACAGGGCCAAGAGTACCTCGTGCGCAATATTGGTGTGGTCGAGACGATTGAGGATATTAAGAGAACACTTATCGGTCTTCATTTTGGTCGCCCTGTCTTAGTGGGAGACATTAGTGAAGTGAAGGAGGCCCCTCGCCTTAAAAGGGGCGAGGGAAGTTTTAATGGAAAGCCTTCGGTGGTAATGACGATTCAAAAGCAGCCTGGCGCGGACACAGTCGAAATCACAAGGGCTGTAGAGGCCGCCATTGAAGATCTGAGGCCCTCCTTGCCAGCTGGACTTGTAGTTAATCCTGACGTCTTTAAGCAGGCAAGTTTTATTGAATCTTCCATCAACGGCATCCTCGGCAAGCTCAAGCTGGGAACCGTTTTGGTATTCATTGTTCTGTTTGTATTTCTTGCGAATCTGAGAATGTCGGTGATCACGTTGACTGCTCAGGAATTTTTGTCGTCCTTTTTAAAGCTTGCTAATAATACTGATAACTCCAAAGTGGTTCGGGCGGTTGATGATCTGTTGTGCTCATACTGCGAGCAGTTTATTAAGGTAATACAGTCAGACCTATTCCGTATCATAGAGGCCAAGTTCATTTTCAAGATCCCTTATCATTACAGTTGGGTTGAGGGGATAATTTTGCCGCACCTGATTCAAAAAGTGGAGCACTCAAAAGCTGCTTGAAAATACGAGTGTCGTGAAATAACGGGGGCGCAACTAGGGGGAGGTGGCCATGAAACTGGGGTTCGTTATTTTAGCCGTAGTTTTTTTATCTTCTTGTCAGACTTTGCCGACTTCACAATTACCCAGAGCCTTCACGACCGAGAATATTATGCGACTCCACCCCGGAATGGGCTCAGATGAAATTTTATCGATGTTTGGAAACCCTAAAAGTGTGAGACAAGCCGTTTGTGGTGGTGAAGATCCTTGGGTGTGTACGACTTGGGAGTATGGAAAGTCTCCTTATGACCATGCTAGGTTTACTTTTAGTGGATTGAATCCCAATGAACTTATTTTAAACAATTTTGAAGTTAATAGGGATTAGAGGCTCCGAGATTAATATCGAATTTCTTCGAGGCATTCGTTCGGAGTACTCGGGCTCTTCCCCGCCGCAGCCGGTCGCAATAAGTATCGGCGTACCTTTGGTGCCCGAGGCCGGACTTGAACCGGCACGGCCCTTTCGGACCTCAGGATTTTAAGTCCTGTGCGTCTACCAATTTCGCCACTCGGGCCGAGTGTGAAAAGAAAGGAACCAAAATAGCCATGTAGGGGCTTTTTGTCACTGCAGGAGAGGTGGGGATTTGACTTCGACGCCCCGTCACACCATGGCGGGAATAAAACCCTTGTGCGAGGAGAGAAACTAGATAACTTGAAGCGTTTTCCTAATGGAAGCGGAGGAAGCCTGGGGTGGGTGAGGAAGCACAAAGTCTAAACTGGATTCAGGTGGGCGGAGCCGCCATTAAAGGCCTTAGAGAGTTCTTTAAGCCTCTAGCGCTTTGGTACGGAGCCTACATTTTTTTTGAGATATGCGGCCAGGCTGCTCTTATGGGCTCCCTTGGCGCAGCCTCAAGCTGGCTGACGGTGTTAAGTCTTTTTACCTCCCTTCTTTCTCTCTTCGCTCATTTTGGCTTTCTGGGATTTGCTTTTTTGGCTGCAGGAAAAATTCGTGGGCTGCTTAGCGAGGTGAGCTTTCAGTCCACCCCGTGGCTTAAGGATTATATTCTTGAGAACCTTAAGGCGATCCTTTACAGCCTGCCGTGGTTTTTTCTGCTCATCGTTCCTGGGCTTGTGAGGCTGATAAGGTACTCTCTCGTGTCTGCTGTGGTGATGCTAGAGCCTGGGTACCAGCGGGATGAAGTCGATGCCCTCAAGACGTCGCTCCTTTATTCTAAGGGGGTCTTTTGGCAGCTGACATGGCTCTTTATCCTAGTAATGGGTGGTAGCGCGCTGGCTGGCCATTACTCTTTTGCGGACAGCTGGGTGGGCTACTTTGCTCTGGCGCACTTGGTGGAATTTCTCATCTATATCTATTGGGTCTTTGCCACAACCGAGATTTTTGTAAGGCAAAAAGGAATTAAGCATGAAAGTGGACAACAGGCCGCTGGCAGTTTTTGATTCAGGAGTGGGCGGGCTTACGGTGCTTCGGCCCCTCCTGGAGGCCTTTCCTGAGGAGAGCTTTATCTATCTGGGGGATACGGCTCGCCTTCCCTACGGCACCAAATCTCTTTCAACCCTTCAGCTCTATTTAAAACAAATGGCCACCTTCCTTTTGGACTTTGATATCAAAGGTATCGTTATTGCCTGCCACTCAGCTTCCAGCGCTTGGATCGAAGAGCCCTTTGATCTTCCAGTGCCCGTCTGGGAGATGATCTTGCCCTCTTGTCAGATGGGACTTCAGTCATTAGAAGATGAAAGCACCTTAGGGCTTCTGGCCACCAAAGCCACCGTCCGCAGCGGGTCTTATGAAAGAATTCTCAAAAAATT
>CAYRIE010000201.1:0-3223 GCA_964424215.1 uncultured Pseudobdellovibrionaceae bacterium | reverse complement strand
CCCAGTAAAACTGGCGCTCTTTACCACTGGCCAGCCCCGTGCTCTCCGTGCTGGGTGCCCAGTCAATCTTATGCCAATCGAGCACATCGGCACCGCCATTGGTCACCGTCCAAGAAAGTTTGCGATTGGTACCCACCACAATACCCGGTGCTCCCGGCAAGGTGAACCCGATCACGTCCTGATGAGGGCTCCTTAGGTGAAGGGCCATCCACTGAGCTGGAAGCTGGTATCCTAAGTGAAGATCCCCAGCTAGCATGGGGTAGCCTGATTTGGATTTAGCTCCACTCACAGCCCAGTTGTTACTGCCGTTGCCAGGATCTACCTCAGGCAGTAAAAACTCCGGCAAATCCAGCAGCTGATCTTTGAGATGCATGGCAGGTGCCATCTGAGCCTTGATCGGAAAATCCTGGGAGCTGATGCTTGGAGTTGAGCCCCTTTCCCAAAGGGGAAACAGATCATCTAGTTTTAAAAACGGAGCTTTTTGCGCGCTTAAAGTCAGAGCCACATCGCGGGAGCTTCCCGTGAGAAGATAGGTCATCAGCTTATGAACAAGACCTATCCGGTAAGGCGACCAAGTGTCAGGCTGCGCCTTCAGCAGCTTGAATTCAATGGGAAGCTGTCCGGCCTTTAAGCTTCCTACATAGGCGTTCACCCCGCTCGCATAGGCCTCAAGGGCCAACCTGGTACCCGGATCTTGGATCATCTCCTCAGCGCTCTCCTGAGCTGCACGGGCTAAATCCATCTGCTGAAAAAACACATCGGTGGAGAGAGCAGGTTTTCCCACCCATTCGGCCAGTCGCCCTTCAGCAACCCTGGCCATAAAGTTCATCTGAAAAAGGCGCTGAGAGGCCACCAAAAAACCCTGGGCTTTATAGAGATCTTCATCATTGTGCGCGAACACATGAAACACACCTTCGATGTCTTGCTGCAAAGTTACCTGGGACTCTAAGTGCCTGTTCAGATGGTGAGCCCCTTGGAGAATATCTTTTCCAAGGGCGTGGCTCCACAGGCCTGAGAAGGGGGCCAGCAGGGGCCCCAGTGCCGGAATCTGACCCCTGCCCTGACCCAGAAACAACACCCAGAGCAGCAGAGCAAAGGTGGCCGTCAGGGCTTTTAGAGCTTTAAAGGGGCGCCGCGCTCGCAGGGTGGCGTTCACTTTGTAGGACATGATGCCCTTAAGTGTCCTCGGTGCAGCCGGTGGTGGCAACGATTTTTCTAATCTGCAAGCTGCATAACGATGCGGTCGCGGATGGAATCGACGGCGGCCTCAAACTTGTGAATGGCTTCATCGGTGACAGGATCATCTGCCACATAGGAGGTGTCCACTGTGAAGTGATCAAGGAGCAGACGCGAAAGGCCTCTGAAAACCACAGGCTCAGGAGCTAGATCCAAAGCCTCTAAATCTGAGAGCCCTTGTTCAGCAAGTTCCAACCACTCAGTGTAAAGCGCCAGCTCGTGCTGATAGATGGTGGTGTAATCTGGCCGCCAGCCCGGACGAAACAGGTTAAAGGGCGATGACTCCAAATAGCGGTGACGAAACCAAAAGGCATCGGTGCGGCTTCTTTGGGGAAGCCGTGAGGCATAAAGAAGGGCCGTTGTCGTGAGCGTCACCACCCGAGCGCGCAAAAGCTTGCGCACGTTGGTCTCAAAGGCAAGAGCCTTAACTGCCCATGGTGGAATTTCAGCTGGGGTCAAAAGCTGCGCCCGCTCGCGGTTGGCATAGACAAGAGATTGATAAAGCAGGTCGTACATGGAGACCTCGGGCCTCTGAAGACCTTCCACCTCTAGGAAAAAGTTCTGAAGTTCATGGGTGCGGTGAAGCGTAGCTGCTAGCGCATAAAAGTTCAGTGCTCTGGCCTTTTCGTCCACCATCCCGGGAGCTATGCTTTTAACGATTTCAAAATCCCAGATAGCGTCTCCAGCATGACCGGTCAGATCCGAGGACCACCACCTGGTCACCATGGTGTCCGGCAGCGTAAACGTGAACTCTTCTACGGCCTGTGTGAACAAATCTTCTCGCCGCTCAGGTGTATCCTCACCCAGCCCCGTCCACACCTGGAAGTTAAACGACATAAAGTAGCACGATGCCTGCATCACCATGGTCTCAAAAGCCTTGGAGGTACCCATCTCTGCCAGGCACTGTTCACGCTTGGTTTTTCCAGCCACCTCTTTAGCCAGGAGGAGATTGGCATCGAGCTCTTTTTGAAGGTCGTCGGCAACTTTTCTAAGGTCCCGCGTGGTCTCAGCCATCTGTTCAACATGGTCGATGGGCCCGCAGTTTATGAAACCAAAGCACGCGAGCACAAGTCCTAGGGTCCTAAAAATGTTGGTAGGGGTTCTCATAAAAACTCTCCTCGCCCGCCACTATTACACCACAGATTGACGGTTTAAGACCAATTTTGTACAAACCTTGGCCTAGGGCTTTGCAACTCTTACATTGTAACAGTAAGCCAGTGAAAACATTAAAAAAAGCGGCGCCCACCTGGGGCACCGCTCTATAATTTTTGCTCTAAACAAGACCTTCATTTAGGGGATCTGCGCGCTCTGGCCGCTGCTTAGGAACATATAGAATTCAAGATCTTGAGCGTTCAACGAAGGTAGGCTGACCTTGCCTTCAAAGACGTGCCTCATGAAATTCTCCTCAAGGCACTCACCTTGCCAGACGAAATCTGAGCTCCAACTGGTCTCTAGCTTCCATAAAAACTCCGAGGAGCTATCGGAGCGGTAATGGACCTCTGGCGGATGAAGTTCGCGGTTGCAAATGAACCCGCGAACTTTAAATTCATGTCCGGCCAAGGCAGTTACCTTTGAGATGCCTGCATCCACCCAAACTACGGAATCCACCGGGGGGTGCTTAAGGCTAGCCATGCTCGCCAGCTGACGGGAGAGCGCTAGATAGTTGAGGCTGGCTCCGTCTTTAAATGAACTTTTTAAGCGGGCCTGGCTGACTGAGCCGCGCAGCAAGACGTCTTCGACGGTGGCAGGGGACACTTTCATTCCCTGGGCTTTAAAAAAGCCCACAACCAGAGCTGCTGCGCCGCTGACCATGGGTGCAGCAAGAGAAGTCCCCCCAGAGTTTCTATAGCCGTTTCCAGGCATAGTGGTGTAAACCCCGCCAGCACCGGGGGCGCCAATTTCTACATAAGAGTTTGAATGGTTAGTAAAGTCAGCCGCCCCTCCTGTTTTTAAGTCCAGGGCTCCCACGGTGAGCATACCCACTAGG
>CAYRIE010000200.1:2960-3253 GCA_964424215.1 uncultured Pseudobdellovibrionaceae bacterium | reverse complement strand
GCACTCAAGTGAGACGTTACACGGTGGAGTTTGAAACTCCCGAATTCACCTGCGTATGTCCCAGGAGCGGGTTTCCTGATTTTGCGACGATCTACATTCGCTATGTGCCCGACCAATGGTGCGTCGAGCTGAAGTCCCTGAAGCTCTACATCAACAGCTTTAGAAATAAGAAAGTTTTCCACGAGGACGTCACCAACAACATCTTAGAGGATTTAGTGAAGCTACTGGACCCTTGGGAGATCGAAGTGGTGGGGGATTTCAACGTGAGAGGCAATATCAAAACGGTTGTAACG
>CAYRIE010000200.1:0-2950 GCA_964424215.1 uncultured Pseudobdellovibrionaceae bacterium | reverse complement strand
CTTTAAGCTGCGGGCTCTTTGAAGAAAAGTCGGGCTCAGGCGTCAGGGTCCCTGAGATTTTTAGATGGATCTCAGATGACCAGCTGCGAAGAAGCCTCTGAAACTCAGCTTCTGACCAGCCCTCGTAGTTGGTGCTCACGAGGATCTGGCCTGTGGGGCTTAAGGCCTCAGCGGACTGGCGGATAAGCTCTTTTAAGTCCCGCTCCACTTTAAAAACCCCGGCATCTGATCTGCCAAAGGAGGGTGGATCTAAGATAATCAGGTCATACATCTGGCCACGCTTAAGGGCGCTCTTTAGAAACGAGAGTGCATCACGTTTATAGAATTTAAACTCCGCACTCTCAGGCTTAAGTGAGTTCAGCAGAAAATTCTCTTTACCCCACTCAAGGTAGGCTTTGCTAACATCCACTGAGTGAACTTCTGAAGCTCCTCCCAGAGCTGCAGCCACACTGAATCCACAGGTGTATGAGAAAAGATTCAGCACTCTTTTACCCCTAGAGTTTTCCTTCACCCAGCTGCGCTGCCGGCGCTGATCGAGGAACACTCCTGGAGAGAGGCCGCTACTTTTTTTCAGAAGATAGGTCTGGCCCCGCTCAGAGGCTTGCCAAGTTTCTGGCACTCTCTTTTCAGTAAGAAACCTGCGTTCTTTCTTTTGTTCTCGGTTGAGTCGCCACTCTACGGCCCAGCTCTCTGCTCCTACATGGTCCAGGGCTGCCGTTACGGCCTTCAGTTCTGATTCTGTGGCAGGGGTGTCGGACCACCAGCCGATCCAGTGGACAGTGCCTAGGCGGTCCCATCTTAAGGGCGGCACCTCTTCATGAACCAGGCGGAGGAGCTCCGTTTCCGGGAGATCAGGAAAATCCAGCTTTCGCCTCTCAATGGCTAAAAGGAGGCGATCTCGCATGTCATCTGACATTTTTCTTCTGACAAGCAGGACAGATTCCAAAAAGCTCTAGCAGGTGACCGGTCAAACGGAAGCCCAGTTGGCGAGCGATCTTTTCCTGAAGAACCTCAATTTGCTCATTCTCAAACTCCACAACCTTGTGACACTCACTGCAGGTGAGGTGATCATGGTGGTGCCGCGAGGCCCACTCGTACCTTGCCGGCATTCCGCCCATTCGCACCTCGGTTACGAAGTGGTTGCCGGAGAGATTCTTTAAAAATCTATAAACGGTCGCAAAGCCAATGGCGGGATTTTCGGCAGCAACTGTTTCGAAGATATCCTGCGCCGTAAAGTGCCGAGGACCTTTGCGAACGGCATTTAGAATTTGCACCCTCTGCTGAGTGACTTTAAGCCCTAGCTCCCGGATGATTTTTTTGGCAGAGACCTCTTTAAGCTCAGGCGCGGGGTTAAGCTGGGTTTGTGATTGACTGACTGGCAACAAGTTAGAATCCTTGGTTTACAATTAGGTAACACCGGGCTATTTTAATTGAGAATGATAGTCAATACAATCCGAAGGGCCGTTAAATTTTTCCCAGCCCACACCATCATGGGGAGACCATTTTGTGGATAAAACATCAAAAACGGATGCCAAAAAGGCGCTCAAAAACCTGCTCTTTCAAAAGGTGGGTATTTTTGTAGATGCAGAAAACATCGAAATGAGCGGTCTAAAGCACCACGAGGGTCGAACCGACTATCGCAAGATCCTGGATGCTGTAGGGGACCGGGAGATCACGCGCATCCTCTACTACAAGCCGGAGTACAAAGAGATCTCTGCTGACTTTGAGAAGTTCTGGTACAGCCTGGGCGGGGAGATCAAGCGCCCCACCAAGAACGCCGACTCCTTTATCGTGATCGATGCTGTGACCATGGCTGACAAACTGGATGTGGTGATCCTGCTGGGCGGGGACAAAGATTTTTTGCCCCTGGTTTGGTATCTGCGCTCTAGGGGCTGCCGTGTGGAGATTTGGTCCTGGCCCGAGGCCACCAGTCCTGCGATTCAGGAAGCTGCGGACTTTTACTACCCACTGACCAAGGAATTTATGGTTCAGGAGTCCAATGCGAGCAAGACAGGCACCCGCGGACGGCGAAGGCCCCCAGCCGGTGGCACCAACGGCAAGTAAGGTGAAGCGGGGTGGTGGTAGCTGATGAAGAGTTGCCTTGGCCGCCGAGCTATCATAAAAAGGCCTAAATACCTAACGCGTCCGTAGCTCAGCTGGATAGAGTACCTGGCTTCGAACCAGGGTGTCGGAGGTTCGAATCCTTCCGGACGCGCCATAAAAAATGCCTCCCGCTAGGGGGGCTTTTTTTATGCAAAGGCCGACCTTTCTTAAAGGTCGCCCATTTTCTCTAACGCTTCTTTGGTGGGCCGCATGAAAAGGTAGAGCACGCTGATCACGATCAGAATGCTGCCTGCAATCATCCACTCGCTCAGCCTTGTTTGGGTGAGCATGGCGGCGCAGATTATAGCGCCTGTGAAGGGTACAAATCTTGGGACCTCAAAAGCCCCCGGAATATTGTCTTTGTGTCTAAGAACAATCAGCGAGATGTTCACAACAATAAAACACAGCAGCAGCAGTACGCTCGTCGCCCTTGCCAAAGTTGAGATATTTCCCACCATGCTCAGTACGATTAAAACCGCAGCCACTAGGAAGATAGCTCTGTGGGGAGTGAGCCGTTTCGGGTGAACTTTGCCAAAGAACTTGGGAAAAAGGCCCTGGTCCGACATTCCGTAAAGTAGCCTTGAGCCCATGATAAAATTGAGCAGGGCCGTGTTAGAGACCGCAATCAGCGCAATCACGCTGTAAACTCCCGTGGGAAGCCAGGGAGCTATCACCTGCACCACATCCACCAGCGGCTCTCCAGATTCGGCAAGCTGAGCTGCTGGCATAACTGCGACCGCGATCAAGCAGATCAACACGTAAATCACCGAAGAGGCCAAAATGGCTGTGATCAAGGCGCGCGGCATATTCACGCGAGGATTGATCACCTCCTCTGCAACGTTGAGCA
>CAYRIE010000199.1:0-3274 GCA_964424215.1 uncultured Pseudobdellovibrionaceae bacterium | reverse complement strand
AGATCCGCCTGCGGCCTTACTGAAGCGTGTTTGCGCCGATTTCCCTTTGGGGAAGGTGAGCTTTTCAGGAGGGAGCACCGCCGGCGTGGCCCTTCCGCAGCTACGGGAAAAGACTAATTTCAGTTCGGTGAGAGCCGTTTTTTTCCTCTAAAAAGAGGCTATCAGCTGTAATTTCTCTTTCAATGGATCAAAGAGTAGGGCTATCATGGGGGGACAAGAGACAACCGTCATCAATTTCCAATTGGAGGGAAAGATAGTGGCAAAGAAGAAGACGACTAAGAAAGCAACGAAGAAGGCAGCTAAGAAGAAGACAACCAAGAAAGCAGCAAAAAAAGTAACTAAGAAAGCTGCAAAGAAGACGACCAAGAAGGCCACCAAAAAGGCTGCGAAGAAAACAACAAAAAAAGCGGCTAAAAAAGTAACCAAGAAAGCTGCAAAAAAGACGACTAAGAAGGCCGCTAAGAAAGCTGCGCCCAAAAAGAAGCGTAAAGCTAACCCAGCACTCCTTGTGCCTTTAACTCCCAACGCCGCTCTTGCAGCCGTTGTGGGCAACAAGCCCCTACCCCGCGGGCAGGTTATGAAAAAGATTTGGGCTTATGTGAAGTCTAACAACCTTCAAGATCCTGCTAACGGCCAGTACATCAACTCTGATGCCACTCTGAAGAACTTGTTCAAAAAAGGTCGTGTTCACATGACTGAGTTTGGAAAGGTCCTTAAGGCTCCGTTTTTGACTTAAGAAAATTTAAGCTCAAAATGGAAAAAGCCCGCTCTCAGTAGCGGGCTTTTTTTATTTAGTGATGGTGGTGGTCATGGTCGTGACCACCATGAGACGGCTCAGGGCTGGATGGTGGCGGCGCCCCTTCAAAGTCGATGACATGCCCTCTAACCAGCTTGTCCCCCGGAGAAATCACGCCGTCACGATCTTCATCGAAATAAAACTGAAGCACCCACCAGAAGCCGCCCATGTCTCGAAAAAGCATCTCGGTGAGCTCAAGGGCCATCTCGGTGCGCTCTTCTTCATAGTAGGTGCTGTGCCCGTGGCCTGACATGGACATCCAGGGCCGCACTAACAAGGTGTCCGGCACAGGCACCTGCTCTAAGTGGCCATGAGGGCTTGCCTTCCAAAAGGTGATCTGTAGGTTCGAGGTGTGCTGATCCCTTGGTGAAAGGTTCAGAGACGGCCCTGAGAGCCACTCAAGCTGAGCGCAAACGCCCCAGGTTTTCTCAAGATCTACCGCACAGGGCTGATCTTGAGCCGACGACAGAAGCGGTGTGAGCATGAAAAGAGAAATTAGAAGCTGTTTCATCTGCCAGGGATCCTTTCTAAGGGTTAAAGCTGCGTTGAACTCTAAAAGTCAGGGAGCGGGCTAAGGTCGTGTTGTGCGACCACCTTGGCGCAAGCGTCTGATCGGTTGCGATCACCGACACTGAGTACAAATCACCCATCATGTGGCTTAAGGCCAAGGAGGCGTCCACATACTGCTCGTGGCTGTCTTCACTGCTGGGTCCCTGGGGCAGCCTAATGAGGCGCTCCTGTCGGTAATAGGGACTCAGGGTCAGCCCCACCCGCGTTGTTCCGCGGTTAAAGGACCTCCCTGCCCCCACAAGAGCTGAGGTGCCCCAGAATCCTTCACTGCGAATCCCGGAATCAAAGTCCTCGGCAAAATAGTAGTCCGCACCTACACCCGCTAGAAAGTCCCAGAACCCCACCTCTTTGATGGACTGAAGATTCAGTCCTAAGGCCCACATGGCATAGCCCGAGGAGTCCACGAGTTTGGACTGAGACTGAGTTTCAAAAACGGATCTGCCCGTGGGCAGGGTCAGCCGCAGACTCAAGAAGCTTCGGGGAAGCTTCCCCTGATCATCTAACAACTGGTAAGTCGCTTGAAGACTGGTGTCTTGAAGGCGCGCATCTGATTCCGTAAGCCCTGAAGGGAACTCGGTGCTGGTCCACTGAAACGGAAGATTTATGGCCACCTGCCAGAGGTCTGTAAGTTTATAAGAAACACCCAAAAGCAGCGTGGTCGTCTCCAGCTGCTCCCTATCGCTAAAGTACCTGGGCTTGTCAAATTCTGGCAGAACGCTGGCCTGCACGTTGCTGTACGAGTAGGAGGTTGTAAGGAGCGCTTGCTGAATGCCTGTGATCAGGGAGGGAAAGGCCGTGGTGCCGCCGCAACAGGAGGAGGCGCCAGCTATCTGGGGGGCTGCAAGTGATAGGATGAAAGCGAAAAAAAGAGCCCTCATCAAAGCACCCTCACCTCAACAGAGGTTTCATCCAGTAGCTCATCTGCCTCATAGACCTGAATGATCAGCTCCCACTGCCCTGGCATGTTGAACCTCAAACCCTCGTTGCGGTGGATGCCTTCAGAGACCTTTTCGAGGCGCCCGTCGGTGGCTGAGCCGTGCCCCATACTGGTGTGCCAGCCATAGGCAAAGAGCTCCAAGTTCTCTGGAAGCTCGGCCACCTGGCCGTCTTTTCCGCGCACCACGAGCAGGTAATCAGAGACCACCATCGGATCACCCACCGGGGGGCTTAGCCAAATCACTTCAATTTTAAGATCTAGGAGAGATAGATCAACTTCGGCCTGCCGAAGTATTTCGATCGAGGACGGGTTAGCGCTGCGTTCGTGCCGAAACCACGGCGCCTCAGCGCAGCCGGCAAGAGCCGTAGCGAGAACAAAAAGAAGGACGCGTACCATCGATTCCACCCTCGTTCATGGTTCTACATGCTTTGGACTTTTTTAGTCCAAATCGGCGGAAAGTACAGGGCTTTGAGGTCACTTTGAAGATAAGCCAGGGGCCTAGATGCTTTGATGGCAAGGCCTCTTGCCCAGAGCGGGCTCCGATATATGTGTGGGATCTTAAAGGGTTACGGGAACCCATCCAAGGTTCCCGCCCCAACACTTACAGCTTTTTCAGTCCTAATCTTTGTCTTCTTTGGTGGCGATAATATTTGACGTTGCGGCGTCAATTTTAAATTCGTAAAGACTCTCGCCTGAAAGAACTTCGATTTCGTAAACGGGCTTGTCATCTTCGCGGTCCAGTTCGGCTTTCACAACAGCTCCCTTGGCCCGTCCGGTGGCAATATCCATGGCCTGCTTCATATTGATTTGGCTGGCCTCGGTCAGCTCCTTGTACTCTTTAACGTCGGCGTGGGCCGTCGCCATAAAACCCATCATTCCGAAAAGAGAAATCACAACCTTCATTTTCATAAAGAACCTCCTAGGGCTGAAGCGATAAATTATCCCCAGAGGGTAATCAATTGCACTGCTCT
>CAYRIE010000198.1:0-3283 GCA_964424215.1 uncultured Pseudobdellovibrionaceae bacterium | reverse complement strand
GCGGGACCAAAGCTCATCTGGATCTTCAAAGCGGAATGTACCCTCATCAGGGTGAGGGGGAGAGTGCGCCCTATAGCATTTCAGGGGGCCTGTCTGGAACTGCCAAAGGTTTTGGATACCGAGCGCAGGCATCTGTTCGCCGCCATGAGGGCATGGATCTAGATCCAAGCACAGTTGCCAAAGATTTAGATGCCATTCGCAAATTCAACGGCTCCCTTCTTGTGGATAAAACATGGGAAAACCAGGGCCGAATCTACACCAAGTACTCTGGCTTTCAGGAAGAGGTCCATGGAGTGAATTCCAAATTCGTTCCCATGGTCGGGCCTGAGCCTAGAGACAATATCAGTCGACTGAAGACCCACGAGGTTGTGCTCGGGGGCGAAAGATTTTTAGAAGGCGAAAACAGGATCCGCGGATTTCTGTCAGCTTCGGCCTCCGAGGATGAGTTCCTCATGGAGGACAACCCCAACACGGCCTGGATCGAAGATCACAAAAACTCCAACATGCGGACCTTTCGCGCCGAAGTTCAGTGGGATCAGCTGGCTTTTGAAAACCATTTCTTCTCTTCAGGGTTAACCTACTCTTATATGGATTTAGACCAATCCAGTGTCACCACTCTCACGGCAGGCTCAGGTGTTGAAACGCGGGACGTTGACAATAAAAGCTTTTCCTCCATCGCAGGTTTTGTTCAGGACGACATTATCTTTGATAGCTGGGAGTTGATTCCAGGGATTCGGGCTGAGTACGACGGAGACTATGGCAGCAACATATCGCCGAAGGTGTCGGCCAAAATCGAGGGGCCAGCCCTTGGCGCAGCCACCACCCAAGTGAGAGCCTCTGTTGGGACCGGGTACCGCGTTCCTAATCTAAAGGAGCGCTTTTATCTTCTCGATCACACCTCGCTTGCAGGCTACATAGTCTTAGGGGATGAAAGCCTCGTCCCGGAGAAATCGGTCAACTACCAGTTGGGTGTAGATGTCAATTACAGGGACCGAGCGGGCTTTTACCTGAACGGCTTTCGCAGTGACGTCAGGGGACTGATCGATACGCAGATAATCGACAGCTCTGGCACGCTTGATATTTACCGTTACTCTAATATTGGACGCGTAAAGATTCAGGGCTTAGAGGCCAAAGTTCAGGCTCAGCCCTTAAGCTGGCTCACCTGGGACACCTCTTACACTTACTCGGACGTGCGAGATGAGGGCACTGGCAGGCAGCTTACCTTAAGACCCTATTCTATCGCGCGCGGCTCCTTAACGGTTGCACCTGGGAGCGAAAAAATCAGTCTCACTGCCATCTGGAAGCATCAGGGTGAGCAGTTAGTTGATGATTTGGACCCTACGCTGCGGGCGCCCGCTTATTCAACCTGGGATGCGAAAATGAATCTTAAGGTTCATCCGGGCACATCTGTTTATTGGGGCGTGAACAACATCTTTAACGTTACACGGGAGCCAGTCAGTGACTTTGCAGATCAGCCCGTTGATCCTCGTCCCCGCATCGGCACGTTTTATTATCTAGGTCTTAAAATCAGTGGTTCCTAACTGTTAATAGCTTCACGTAAGGAGTGAACATGAAAAAACTCGTTTTGGCATTAGCAACTTTAGCAGTTGTGCAGGTAAGTTCAGCTGCGTGGACTTTTGTAGAAGAGGGTCTCTTTGAAGAGTACCCCTGGTACAGCTACGACATGACCACCCATACGATTTTGTCCAATCTAGATGTCTACGCAATCGAGAATGACAGCTCGCTCTACGCTGTTCAAGTGCTAAGCTACTACAACCCTGCCAACACCAATGAGTCTGGGTTTTACACCCTTCGTGTTCAAGCTCCCGGAGGCGCTCTGGAAACTGTTGAAGTTTCTGCGTCAGCTTGCGGTAACGCCCGCGCCAACCCCAACTACGACTCCTGTGTAGCTGATCCCGAACAGAACGCCTTCACTTATCTGAATCTTGAGACCTTAGCGACATGGAAGATGTCTGATGCTGAAGCCGCTCAGAGTGATGAGTGGGAC
Organism: uncultured Pseudobdellovibrionaceae bacterium; assembly: GCA_964424215.1. GTDB lineage: Bacteria > Bdellovibrionota > Bdellovibrionia > Bdellovibrionales > JAGQZY01 > CAYRIE01. Next base: position 1,275 of record CAYRIE010000198.1, on the reverse strand, counting down.
CTTGCTTTTAAAACCACAGAAATCCGTTTGAACAATACTAGCTTCGGCCCGGGTAACGTCCTTGGGGCTTTGGCCTATAGGAACGCGGATCTGTTTCAACTTGCAGGTCCTGCCTTCGTTAGAGAGCTTCAAAAGCTGAGCGTTGGCGATATGCAGCTTCAAGCTTTCCAATCTGTGGTGGCGGAGCTTGAAAATCAGTGAAAAAATCCTTTTCAGTCTTTCTTTTATCGATCTTCTTATGCTCAGCCTCTTTTGGGGCTGAGCGCATTGTTACTGTAGGTGGCACGATCACCGAGGTCGTTTTTGGACTTGGCCTAGGACCACAGGTGGTGGGTGTGGATGCTACTTCAATTTATCCACCTGAGGCGCAGACTAAAAAGCAGCAGCTGGGGTACTACCGCACTATCTCGGCAGAAGGCGTGCTCTCTCTTAAACCTAGCGTCGTTCTGATGGGATCAAGCTCCTGGAATCCGCAGCTGGCCTCCCAACTTAAAGAGGCGGGCGTAAACGTTGAGAAGATCCAAGAGCAGGATGACCTAACCGCTATACCGCAGATGATTCAGCGAATAGGCCAGCTTATTGGAGCTCAAGATCAGGCGAAAAGTCTTATTGAGAAATTCAATGGCGATCTTAAGTCAGCAAAGGATGTGCCCGCACCCGAAGGTGAAATTAAGGCGATGTTCCTTTACGCCCGAAGCCCCACCCAAGTGATGGTGGCTGGCAGGGACACCCCTGCCCAAGCCATGCTAGAGGCAGCTGGTTTAACAAATGCCTTTGAAACCGTTGAGGGGTTTAAACCGGTCTCCTCTGAAGCCTTGGTGCAGATCAATCCGGACTTAGTGATCATTCAAGACAACATCGCAGGTCTAAAAGATGCGATCTGGGACATTCCCGGAATGAACCTGACCAAAGCTGGAAAGGCTCGCGGCGTGATTGAGGTGCGGACCTTACCCTTTTTGGGCATGGGGCCCAGGTCAGCAGAAGAGCTGGTGGCTTTTAAGACAAAGGTGAAAGAGCTGGTTTATGCAGGCAAAAACTAGGGCCCTCTCATCTGAAGTGCTCCTGACCAAAGCTCGCCAGCGCGATCAGCTGGTGCTTTGGATCCTTGTGGGGCTTCTCGGTGTGAGTGCCCTGGCAGCCCTATTGGCTGGCCCGATGGCCATCCCGTGGCAAGCGCTGTGGGGACTTATGGGCCTGGGTAGCGGGGTTGACATTTTAGAGCAGTCGGTGATGCTGCATCTTCGGATGCCGCGAGTGGTTTTGGCAGCGCTTGCC
>CAYRIE010000197.1:0-3284 GCA_964424215.1 uncultured Pseudobdellovibrionaceae bacterium | reverse complement strand
TCCCCGCACCATGATGGACTACTTCGTAACCAATGTTGGCACCAGGGCCGCAACGACGCAGCGGTGAGCGCCGTCTTCTACCCATCCTCTACTAAGATTTCAGAATCAGGAGCCGTGAACGTCTCATGTTGAGACGTTTTCAGGTCCATGCATCAGCTGGACTTTCAGCTTAACTTTCCGTCTCATTTTGACGATAGGAAAGTGATCGTGCTCAGCGGAACGCCGCTGGAGTCCATCCTTCCTTAAGGAGCTGTATGCGCTTTCTTAAAGTATTGATTTTAGGATTTCTTTTGATTCCTCTCCCCAGCCACTCTGAAGAGACTGAGTCGGCTCATGAGAGTTGGCTTAAAAATCAAATTCTTGAAATCACTTTTTTTGCACAGGCTCGCACAAGCTATGTAGCACTTTCTGAGGAAGCCGCCTCCGCTATAAGAACTTTAAAAGTGCAGCTCGAAACCGAGGCCCAGCTGTTGGGCCAAAAAGTGCTCTACCCTGATGGCCCCAACAGCCCCTACTGGCAGAGGGCCTATAGCCTTTGGGTTCAAACTCCCCAGAGCCCCGTTAAGTACAGGCAAGAATTAAGAGCCGAAAACCTTTTGTGCCGGCCTGGTGCCGTCTGCACTCCGGATGAGTACTTTTATCGCCACAGCCTTCGCGGCTCAGAGGCCACAGATCTTTTCCGTGCCTTTGCTTTTCGAGAGGTCCCCTCAATGGCGTCTGGAGGCTCTTTTCAAAGCTCAACTGCACTGCGTGGTCCTGCCTCCTGGGTGGGAGATGGTCAAACTCACCCTACGCCCCAGGCTCCTACTCGAACTCCCTTGCCAGCTCCGCCCTCGGGCCATTATTGGGACACCCGAAACGGCCTGTGGGTGCTCTGCCAAAGCTCCTCGGATGAGCCATGCTTGAGCTACGGATCGATTGAGGATTATTCACCTCCGGGCACCTATGCCGGGGGCGGCGAGGACCCCTTCGCAGATAAAGATTTTATCGCGCGAGACGGGGGGCAAGACGAAATTCTATACCGAAACCCCAGTCCTCCACCCAGGCCCGGCTCAGTCCAGGGGCCTGCTCCTACGGGACCGCAAGCTCATCAGCCGCAAGCTCATCAGCCACAAGATCCCTCTCGCCCGACGGATCGCCCCGCCCGCCCGTCCTACTATGCACCCATGGCCGAGGCCTTTCAGCGATGTGAACGCAATCACCAGAGAGCTCTGAAAGTTTGCGGCTCTTCTTATCAGCCCGTGGACTCCCAGGCCGTGCAGAGCGAGCTGAACCTGGCGGCCGGTATGCAGCTGGCCAACTACCTGCAAGCTGCGCGGGCCTCCACACAGACCCAGGGTAAGAGCATGTACGAAATCTGCGACACCTCAGGGAAAATGGCCAAGTCCATGACGGCGCTCAATGCAGCCTACACAGCTATTTGTACAACGGCCCAAAACTCCTGTGCTTCCAGCTGTGAGCAAGCAGAGTCTTATATGCGCCGGATGGACACCTCCGATGAGGACTTTAGGGCCGCTTTAGCCACCACCTCTTCTAACTTCGATCCGGGGAGGCTCTACAGCGCTTGCCGGGCGGATATGAATTCGCAGATGACCCAGGGTGTGTTCCAAACGGCGCAGACGGCGCAGATGATAGCTCAGGCCAACAGCTGCAAACAGCAGATCGCTGCTAGTGGCCCCTGCGCTACCCCTGATATGTGGAACTCCCAGGCCTGCTTTGATCACTGTCAGGAGCCCAGCAACAGTCACCACCCAGCCTGCGCTCAGTACACGGCTATGACTTCCACGTGCACCAATCCAAGATTTGCAGCGCAGAATCCACACTGCCTTTGCATCAACCATCCCACTGACCCCTCGTGCAGCGGGCGCACGGCCCCGGATGAATTTGCAGATGGCGGTGGTGGTGGCGGCGGCTCTGGCCGGCTCCCTCCAGGGACAGGAAGAGGCTCCTCTCAGTTCTCATCTGAATCAGCCGGAAGCTTTGGTCAAAACTATCAGGGTGGAAATGCCGGCCAAGCTTCGGCAGCCAGTCAGGGAAGCTTCCCTCAGGGGGGCGGAGCTGGTGGCCCCATTATGAACTCAGATGGATCTTCAGGTGGCGGTGGGCAGGCAGCTGGCCCAAGGGGTGCTGCTGCCTCAGGTTATAAGACCAACATCATGGACGGAGTGCAAAGCTTTGGGGGCGGAAGGCGTGCTGCCGCGGCTCCCGGTCGCCGCATCGTTTACGGTGATATGAACTCTCAGAATGCCTTTCGAAGAATTGCAATTGAAACCGATGATCCTGACTTTGATTTGAGCCAGTATCTACCGCCTGAGGACTATGAGCCGGGAAGCGCACCCAAGTGCTACTACGGTAAAGACCGCATCGGCTGTATGCATGGTCCGAGCATCTTTGATATGGTCTCTCGGCAGTACCGCAGAATCCAACATGAGATGATGCCCTAACAGCTCACAAGGGGACTTAGACCTCAAAGCTGATAAAGCTACCTTTGGGATAATAGGAAAGATCTTCCTCCGGCGGCACATCCACCGACTGGGCCTTAAAGGCTTCAGCTTCCCTTAGGACTTCCCCAATGTAGTTGTCAATTTCCTCATCAAAGCTTGGAGGATGGGAAGCTAGCGGCTGATGGCTCACTCCCCAACTGACTGGACCTTGTAGAAAATCTTCGGTGTAAACCTGCGGCGCTTCAACGAATCGTTCCTCGGGGATTGCGGGCTCTGGTTTGGAGAAAAACCCAGACTGCACCTTCTCGGCGATTTCCGAATGACGAGCTTCCTTGGCTCGCCAGCCCGTCAGTTCACGGTGGGCCTTGAGCGCAAGCTCTTTGGAGCTGTGGAGCATGTTTCTTCCCGTGCGGAGCGCGGGGGCCGACAAGCTCAGCTCTGAGTCTCGCCATTCGTGGGCTTTGTTGAGTTGGGAATTTGAGGGAAGGATCCTACTGATTTTTTCCACGCTAAGACCTCCTGTCTTGCTTATCAGACTTATCGGTGTCTCAAAAGGAAACTCCACCCGGCCAAGGACCTGATTTTTTTAGTTCTCCCGTCCCTCTGTGGGGCGAGAAAGTCGCAGGCCCAGCTCAAGAAGCTGCTCTTGGGCGACTTCGCTCGGAGCTTCGGCCATCAAATCTGTGGCCTTAGCCGTTTTGGGAAATGCGATAACATCTCTGATGGCATCCGTTCCGCAAAGGATCATGGTCAAACGGTCAAATCCCCAAGCGACCCCGCCGTGAGGAGGAGTGCCGTAGCTTAAAGCCTCAAGGAAAAAACCAAACTGAGCCTCCGCCT
>CAYRIE010000196.1:0-3304 GCA_964424215.1 uncultured Pseudobdellovibrionaceae bacterium | reverse complement strand
GGAGAGACCAGGTGGACTCTGTTTGAAGATCTAAAAACCCTAGATAGGGATTTGGGCTTTGGCTACATCTTGAAAGACTTAAAAGCCAAAGCTAAGGGGAAGACCCTTGGGATCCGAAAGGGCGTGCGCTTTAAGCCTCTGGCCTTAAAGCCTCCTGATCAAATTCAAGTGGAGATCATCGAGGGAGCTCACACGGGCCAAACAGTGTGGCTGAATAAAAAAGATACGCTGAGCAAACTCAACTTTGCGCAGTCTCTTCACACCGATCAAGGCCCTCTCTCCTTAGAGACGGCGGAGAAAAAACTTTATAAGCTTAAGACGCTGAAAACTCCGGCCAGGTGGCTTTACATGGGACAAAAGCCAACCCCTCTTTACGAAAAGCCCGCGCTTAACTCTCCAGTGATTCATGAGCTGCCCGCCTCCTCTCCCTTGGCCCTGATCGAATCGGACCTTCAGATATGGTGCCTCTCGCCCTCGATGACCAAGGGGGTGCACTGGTGGCTGAAGAAGAGTCACGCCTTGGACACGCAGTCTCAGCTGCCGCAACTGACCAGTCAGGAAATTTTCAGCCGCCCGATCTATGATATGGCCTCCAGCAGTAAGAGCGAATCCTCCCTGGCCGTAGTATCAGCCGGCGGCGTATTTGTGCGTAGCCCCCACGGGGGACTCTGGACTCCCATCCCTCAGTTTGAAGGCGCCAACTACCCGGTCACAGTGGCTTCCACAGGTGAAATCTTTGTTGGTGATCATATCAGCAGGGATCAGGGCGTGAGCTTTGAGCCTTTAATTGCTTGGCATTTGATTTTAAAGGACCTGCCGCTGGCGCGGGGGGAGTCTTCCTTTCAGCCGAAGATTTTGAAAATCCAGGCTCTGGATGCCAGCGGTCACCACCTGATCTACCACTTGGATCTGGGCCACGGCTACTTAGCCTCTGCAGAGACTCCCAATCAGGGCCAAAGCTGGAAGGTTTCACCGCTCTAGCGCAGAGTACTCCCGCACAAACAGATCACGGGTATTTGCAACTAGGCTTTCTAGATTCTCTAGGCCTACATTCTGAGTTGAAATGGCTGGCAGAACTTTCAAATCCACGGTGTGAATGAACCTTCGCGTGTTCGGAAGGAGATCTTGTCTCGGCAAAGCCTCATATAGGCCTTTAAGGATCACAGGAATCAGCGGCGCCTTGCACTGGATCGCGAATATAAAGGGACCCTTTTTGAAGGGGCCTATTTCAGGGCTGGGTTGACGGGTACCCTCGGGAGCGAGGGCAAACAGAGCTCCTGCGCGCAACCTGTCTCCAGCTCTTTCATAAACTTTAAAGGCCTCAGCCCGGTTGTTGCGCGGAATCGGTAGGACGCCAAAGCTGCGCATGGCTGGACCAAAAAACGGAATTTTAAAAAGTTCAATCTTGGCACCGTAACGGAAGCTGGGCGGAAGGTGCGCCGTCATGGCAAGAATATCGAGATGGCTCTGATGATTGAAAAGATAGATGCCTCCGCTCGGAGGGGCTGACAGATCACCGTGGGTTTTTACCCTGATTCGAAAGCAAAAAAGTCCCATCCTTCCAAAGGTTCTCACGATCAGGCTTTGGATCGGCTGCCAGCCGGTCCAGCCAACCATAAGCGCTAGGACGGACAAAAGGAAAGTGCCTACCAAAAAAATGGCTGCACCCAGAGCCGACAGAAGGAAATAAATAACTCTCATCTCTTCCCCTCTAAGAACCCCAGAATTCGGCTGCGTGCCGACTCGAGCTGCCGCGCCTTGTAGGCTTTATGGGATTGATCCCCCTGCAGCGATTGCAAATAGGTTTCATAGTCCATCAACTGTATTTCAAAGGGATAAAAAAATCGCACAGTGCGCCCGACCTCAGGCAGCTGAATTTTAATCAGCCTGCGGGTGATGAACTTCATAAATTTATAATCTGAACCGGAAAAGTGATTGCCCTTAATCAGATAGGGCACATCGCCCGAATAATTTTTGAGCTTGCGCACGAGAGTGGCTTCCACCTCGTCCGCATCCGCATTTGCACCCTTGGTGCGAAACTCATCCATCACCTCAAAAAAGAGAGACACCGGATAAAGGGTGTTGGTGACTTGATCGGACAGACTGTGGGGAAAACTAATCAGCGAGTTCAAATGGAGGTACCTGAGGACCCTATAAGCATCAAAGATACCCTTGGTCACAAAGCGCACGCCGATCTTATCCATGAGTGTTAAGGCATGGGCTTCCCGCTTGGCCAGCAGCTTTATGACCGAGCTGCTCACCGACTTAGTTGGCTTCACTTCAAACTTTTCCAGCACCACATGCTCTTCTTCTGAGGACTTACCTAAAATCGTCTTTCCCTTAATAGGGTCCTCTCTAAGAGCGTTTCGAAAAGGCTTGAGGATCTGGCTTTTGATCTCTTCGGGGAAGAGGTGGAATATGTCACTTTCTAGATGAGCGTAAACGTGCATCACTTTCAAAAGTGCGCAGCACCAAGCTTTGATCTCAGGGGGCTGGTGGCTGTGCCTTGAGGCATCGTAAAGAAGCCGGGGCACACCGTGGTTGTTGATCTCTAATAGCTCACCTGGGATCTGCTCATCACCGCGCAAAAGGTGTTCCTTCAGAAAGACCACAGCGCGCTGGTGAATGGAGTGAAGGATTTTAGCATCTTCCTCACTGGCAGGATCGTAGCCGTAGGCTTTTAAAAACCCCTGAGCTTCCTCTTCATCGGTGAGGCGCAGACTGGTTCCATCAAGAGGCGAAAGGCCACCGATCAGACCTTCGATAATCTGTCTGCGAAAGATAACATTGACATCCATGGGCCTTAAGCTGCCCGGTCGATATCAATAGATCAAGAATTTAATTGCACCCTGCCAGGCCAGCAAAAAGGTCACACATAGGGATACTAAAATGTCCTAACACGCCGCCTTCAGGCTTGGAGCCGTCAAAGCTGCGGTAGTTGGTGAACTCTACATAGCCTTGAATGTCTGGGCCCTGGACGTACCCGCGAAGGGTGACCTTGCCAAAGGCGTCTGCAAACACCAGGGTCAACGGGTGGGAATGGCCCGAAACATTAGAATAATCTAGCATGGGCATGCGCACAGGATAGGCGGGTATGGTCTGACCGTTGGGAGCTTGAGTCCCAGTGTACTCGTCTCTGATTTCCATTTGGAAGTAGGCTTCCTCAATACTGATGTATTTGCCGTCATGCATAGGAAGCTTCCCGCCCATATATATCCCCGTCTTAGATGAGGAATTGGGGGCACCACTCACATAGCCGTAGGCATGGGGGTTGTCCGTTGCCGACACAAAGCCCTTGATGGCA
>CAYRIE010000195.1:0-3309 GCA_964424215.1 uncultured Pseudobdellovibrionaceae bacterium | reverse complement strand
ACGAAATTCTTTAAGGATTTCCGTGTGGGCGGCCGTCATAAGGGCCACTAAAAACAGGCTAAATGCTGCAAAAAAAGAGGGATTCATCACCCAGCTTATCGGAGGTGCAGCCGGTCTACTTTACGACGTTTCAAATTGAAATGAAGGGCTTACTGACCTAGGTCCTTAACCAGCTTCAGACCAAAGAGCAAAAGCACCACAGCTCCGGCAAGAATCACCGTCCACCGGATCGCCATAGAGGGCATGGGCTCAGAGTGGGAAGCCTCCATCTCAGCCTCTAAAAGCCTTTGGCGTAGGTGGGGCTGATCCCACACCTTGCCGCCTCGGGCAGCGCTGGCTGGAGCCGAGGGCAAACCGGCAGCGCTCTTAGCTGCTGGAGCCGCTGAAGCTGCCGGGACCACCCCCCGATGCTCCTGAAGGGCAGGTTGGTTTAGGGGCTCCCTGACCACACTGTCCTCTATCTCATCGAGCTCAATCTCTAAGGTTCGCTCGAATTTGTCCGTGTCTTCTTCCATCTCCTCAGGAGGGTCCTCCTTCGGAGCCGTGGCCGCAGGCGGCTGCACATTCTGAGACTGAGGAGGCTTAAGGTCGTCCTCGTCATCTGGCGTGAAAACAAAGCTCAGGTCCTCAGTTAAATCCACGCCGTCAACGCCCGGAGGTGGAGCCTCTCCAGAGGGCCACTCCACCGCCTGGGTGCTTGAGAACTGAATGGAAGGGTCAAAGTCTTCTAGCAGCGCGGGGTCAGGAAGCTCAAAATCAGCCTCCTGGACCTTTGCCTGTTCTGGCATCAGGTCCGGAGCGGGGCCCTTCCCCTTTAGCTCCGGCTCCTCACGGATCAGCTTCCACTCTGAATAGCCTTCGCGCCAACAGTGATCACTGTATTTAATCTCGCCCGACTGAATCTTTTGAAGCACCTCTGAAGTATCAAACGGTCCGTCCTGGACGAACCTTGCCTTCTCCTCTTCCTGAGTTTGCTTTAGGATCACCCAGCGCGGGGGCGCCTCAGTGTCGCTGCTTTCAGGCTCAAAGTGCCGGGCCCCTTCCTCCAAAGTCACCCAGGCCTTCTCCCCCTCTTTTAGAACCATAGAGCCTGAGTCCAACTGGCCACTTTGCACCAGCCGCTGCATCTCCCCGCCACCGACGGGTCCGTACACTTCACCTTGATGCGAAAAAAACCACCTCACCCCACTCACCAACGCACCCTCTTTGCTTGCACCGGGGAGGGCTTATCTGTTAGCTCCGCTAGCGCCCGGTACGAAATAGAATCTTCAATAAACTGGCGGGGCGGCATCTTCATCAGCTCAACCAAGTGACGTACGCTTAAGTCGTGACTCTGAACAGCTTCAAAAATTCTCTCCCCCCACTTGGCCCCGAGAAATCTTCCCACCGCAATGTAGACCATGGGGTGATCACTCTCAAAAGCTTTGGGGAGCTCTTTGCCCCCCTTCCTTTCGGCAAGGGCTCGAAAACTTTTATCTAGCGCCAGCAAAAGAGCCTGCTTGCTGAGCGAAACAGACTGAAAGGCCTGCATCTGACTGCGGAGGTCATGGAGGCCCAAGGGCTTCCTCTTAGGATTAATGAGCTTACTTAAAAAATACGAGCACGCCTCCATCCACCTGAAGACCTCAAAGTCTTCAGGAAACTTCCAAAAAAGCTCCTCAGACTTATTCAGCGATGAAAAAACGTGCTGGCCCGCCAGGGACGCCGCATGGTTTACGGTGGGTTGAGCTAAGTACATAAAGCTCTTGGCTGGAAGATAAAGGCTCATGTTGGTTTTGATCATCTCTTGGGCCAAAGGCAGCTCATCCCCTGAGAGCTTGTGCTCAATGAGCGATTCCACACTTTCATCCTGAGCTGAGTAAACACTCAGATCGCTGCTCGGAATCTCCTCACCCAGGTCTTCAGCCACGAGCCGAATGAGCGAGGCCACGTGCTCCGTATGGTCCACACCGGCGTCAAAGTCGTGAATGCCTTGATCGTAATTTTCTTCTAGATACATCAAATAGCTTTGCCACTTTACCCACGGTGGTGAGCTGAGAAGACCGAACTGAGTGCTGTTGAACTTCACCACCTCAACATCATTGTGAAGACCTTGCTTGGCCAGGCGAAAATAAACTCCTTCAGGATTCATGTACAGACTGACGAAGGCGTGGGTGTTGGGCCCAAGCATTTTTCGCACCTGCCCCGGCAGATGGGATTGAGCGATGTGAAGGTCGCCAAATATTACGTAGTGAAGCGAGCCCTTGTTCTCCAGCCAAGAGTTTGTCAGAAGGCTCGCTGCGAACTTATCCCGGCTGGGCAGATCTTGGATTTCGCCACCCGCAGGCGGGCTGAGCGCCAGAATTTTGTAGCGCCGCTCCTGAGCCAGTTTCAGCAGAGGCCAGGTGATCTCAAGCGGAAACCCCCAACTTTTTCTCCACTGAAGTTTTTCACGGAATTCTGCATCCTCAAGCTCTCCCTTGAGCCACTGATCCACCAAGGCCTGCTGAGTTTTAGCGAGCGCTTCCAGGCCGAGCACTACGGGCCGATTTTGGGGCAGCTCACGTAGCACGCGCAGGTGGCTGCGCGCAGATTGACTGAAGGCATGAAAGTCTCCGCCGAAAACAAACTCAGCTTCGGCCACCGCGTCCAGCACATCCTTGCGCCGACTCACCTTCCAGCGGCGGGCCATGTCTTTTTCATAAGCTTTCCGGTACTTCTCGATGGCAGCGCTTTCACGGCCAAATCTTAAATGGATTTGCTCCATCAGGTGGCTGACCAGGGATCTGCGAGATTTGACCCAGGAGGAGCGGGTTGGAAGGGACTTGCCTTTCATGTTATTTAGACCTCATCCACTTGTTGCAAATTCGATTCACCCGCCTTACCTTTATGAAATCAACGTTTTAGGGGAGTGTACAACCTATGAGTCGCAGTAAAAACCTCAGCTTTTGGTTCTCTCTAATAAGTATTATTTCTGCTTTTGGCGTTCACGTCTATCTCACGAGCTTACATTTCAACTTAAAGGTCGGTATTCAGCCTATTGATAGTGTGTGCGATATCAGTGGCTCCTTTAACTGCCAAACCTCATTAGCGAGCTCGTACTCTGAGTTCCTTGGAACTCCCCTATCCATCTGGGCTTTAGGCCTGCATCTGATCCTCCTTGGCTTTTTACTCTCCTATAGATTTCCCGTCCTTGGCCTGGGTAGCCCGCAGGTGGCCAGGTGGATCTCACGGCTCAGCGCTGCTGCGATCTTTGCCGCCTCTCTTGTCATGTTAGCCATCTCAGCTTTTGCACTGAACCACTACTGCCCGATGTGCGTGACTCTCTAC